>NZ_VOSR01000527.1:0-8014 GCF_007997345.1 Mitsuaria sp. TWR114 | reverse complement strand
GGCGCGCGGCGCCGGCTTCACGCGCCGGTAGAGCCACTCCAGGACCCAGAACACGAACAGCACCCAGGTCAGGAAGGCCAGTCCGACCAGCAGCGTCTGGAAGATGCTGATCGCCCAGGCACCAGCGGCGCTGAAGCGCTCGACGCGGCGCGGGAAGCGCTCGATCAGGCGATCGAAGAAGAGCTGGATGCTGTCGTAGAAGCACGGGACCATCAGCAGCGTCAGGAAGGTCGAGGTGATGGTGCCGCCGATGATGGCGACCGCCATCGGGCGGTAGAACTCGCCGCCCTCGCCCACGCCGATCGCCACCGGCAGCATGCCGGCCACCAGCGCGAAGGTGGTCATTAGGATGGGCCGGAAGCGCTTGCGGCCCGCATGCATCAGCGCTTCCTCGCGTGGCACGCCGGCGGCCTCCTCCTGGCGCGCCGCGTCCAGCAGCAGGATGGCGTTCTTCGCCACCAGGCCGGCCAGCATGATGATGCCGATGAAGCTCATCAGGTTCAGCGTGCCCTTGGTCAGCAGCAGCGCCACCACCACGCCGATCAGCGACAGCTTGAGCGAGTACATCACCCCGATCGGCGCCGAGAAGCTGCCGAACTGCATCACCAGGATCAGGTACATCAGCCCGATGCCGGAGAACAGCGCGATGAACATGGCGCCGAAGACCTCTTCCTGGTCCTTGGACGCGCCGGCCAGCTCGATGCCGTAACCCTGCGGGAAGTTGATCGAGCGCGCCAGCTTGACCGCGTCCTTGGTCACCTCGCCGGGCGAGCGGCCATGCGCGTTGGCCGACACCGCGATCATCCGCTTGCCGTCCGAGTGCTGGATCTTGGCCGGGCCCTTGCCCATCGACACCGTCGCGATCTGTTCCAGCGGCACCATCACGCCGGCACCGCTCACCGCGATCGGCAGGCGCTCGATGTTGCTCGCGTCGACGCGGTCCTCCGGCGCCAGGCGCACCGCCACGTCGCGGGTCTCGCCGCTGGGGTCGACCCAGTCGCCCACCTCCACGCCCGCGAAGGCCACGCGCAGCGCATTGGCCGCGTCGCCGACGGAGATGCCCAGCGAGTTGGCCAGCCCGCGGTTCATCTCGATCTGCAGCTCGTCCTGCGGATCCTGCTCCGACAGGCCGACGTCGACCGCGCCCGGCACGTTGCGCAGCTTGGCCATGTACTCGGTGGTGATCTCCATCAGCTTGCGCGACTCCGCGCCGTGGAAGCGGATCTGCACCGGCTTCTGCGCGCCGTTGTTCAGGTCGTCCAGCACCACGTACTCGGCGCCGACCAGGCGGGCCACGCGGGTGCGCAGGTCCGCCGCGATCTCGGCGGCGCTGCGCTTGCGCTCGGTGCTCTTGCCCAGGTCCACGTAGATGCGACCGCCGCTGACGTTGACGTACTCGTTGGTCGCCTTGGTCTCGGGCAGCTGGCGCGCCAGCGCGGCGCCGGCGGCCATCTTCAGCCGCGCGTATTCCAGGCTGGAGCTCGCGGGCGTGCGGACCTCGATGGCGATGGTGCCGGAGTCCGAGGCCGGCAGGAAACTCGAGCCGCCCAGCGTCGACTGCAGCACGATCGCCAGCACGAAGCTCGCCGCCGCGAAGAAGGCCATCCAGCGGCGGTGGTGCAGCGCCCACTCGATGACCAGGCCGTAGCGGTCGGCCTGGTGGTCGAACCAGTCATTGAAGCGCTGCAGCAGCCGCGACACGCCGGTCTTCTTCGCATGGTGGTAGCCGGGCGGGTCGCCCCAGTAGGCCGACAGCATCGGGTCCAGGGTGAAGGAGATGAACAGCGACACCAGCACCGAAGCCACCACGGTCAGGCCGAAGGGCCGGAACCATTCGCCGGATACGCCCGGCATGAAGGCCACCGGGATGAACACGGCCACGATGGAGAAGGTCGTCGCCGCGACGGCCATGCCGATTTCGGCGGTGCCCTTGAGCGCCGCGGTGCGGCGGTCGGCGCCGCGTTCCATGTGGCGCACGATGTTCTCGCGCACCACGATCGCATCGTCGATCAGCACGCCGATGGCCAGCGACAGGCCCAGCAGGCTCATGAAGTTCAGCGTGAAGCCGCACAGCCAGACCGCGATGAAGGCCGCGATCACCGAGGTGGGCAGCGACAGCGCGGTGATCAGCGTCGAGCGCCACGAGTTGAGGAACACGTAGACCACGAACACCGTCAGGCCGGCGCCGAAGACCAGCGCGTGGATCACGTTGTTCAGGCTGTCCTGCGCGTCGCGGCCGCCGTCCTGCGTCACCTCCAGCTTCGTGCCCTTGGGCAGCGTGGCGTTGATCTCCTCGACCAGCTTGCGGGTGGCGTCGGCCACCGTCACCGTCGACGCGTCGCGCGAGCGGGTGACCGAGAGGCCCACGTTGGGATGGCCGTTGCGCACCGAGAAGCCGGTCTGCTCGGCGAAGCCGTCCTGCACCGTCGCGACCTGGCCCAGGCGGATCAGCTCGCCGCCGGAGCGCTTGACCACGATCTGGTTGAAGTCGCTCGGCGATTCGATGCGGCCCAGCAGCCGGATCGACTGGTCCTCCATCAGCCCGCGCACCTTGCCCACCGGCGCGGTGGTGTTCTGCATCTTCAGCGCGTTGACGACCTCGGTCACCGAGACATTGAACTCGCGCAGCTTCTGCGCGCTCAGCAGCACCGACAGCTCCCGGTTCAGCGAGCCGTTGACCGTCACCGTGGCCACGCCGGAGATGGCGCGGAAGCGGTCGGCGAGCTGGTCCTCGGCCAGGCGGGAGATCTCCGCGTGGGTCTGCGAACTCGACGACAGCGCCAGCTGCATGATCGGCTGCGCCGACGGATCGATGCGCTGCAGCACCGGCTCGCGCATCTCCAGCGGCAGCTTGTGCCGGACCGCGGCGATCGCGTTGCGGACCTCATCGGCCGCCTCGATCATGTTCTTGTTGAAGTTGAAGATCAGCAGCAACTGCGCGTAGCCCTCGCTCGCGGTCGAGCGCACCTCGGTCACGCCCGAGATGCTGTTCAACGACTTCTCGATGCGGTTGATGATCTCGCGCTCGGCGGTCTCGGGCGAGGCGCCCGGGTAGGTGATGCCCACGACCAGCAGCGGCTGCTCGACGTCGGGGATCTGGTTGACGCGCAGCTTGGACAGCGCCAGCAGGCCCAGCGCCATCAGCCCGATGATGATGACCACCATCGAGATCGGCTTCTTGACCGAGAAATTGGACAGGAACATGGCGGAAGTCTCCTCGAGTCCGGCCGGTCGTCAGATGCCCGAGGCCGCGGAGGCCGCGAAGTCCGGCGCCGCGCCGGCGGGCGCGGCGGACTTGGTCCCGGCGCCGCTGGCCATGGGCACGGCGGCCTTGGTCAGCTCGACGCGCTGGCCGTCGATCAGCGTGCTGGTGGGATGGCGCAGGATGCGGTCGCCCTGCTTCAGGCCGGTGGTGACGACGTACAGCCCCTGGCGGTCGTCGCGCGCGCCCAGGCGGACCGCGGACTTGCCGACCTTGCCGCCGTCCACGCGCCAGACGAAGGCCTTGTCGCCCTCGCGCACCAGCGCGCCGTCGGCCACCATCAGCGCCGAGACGCTGTTGGTCTGCACCCGGCCTTCGGCGTACAGGCCGGCCACGCCCGGCTGCTGGGCGCCGGCGAAGTCGACCAGCACTTCCACCTGGCGGGTGCTCGCGTTGGCGGCCTGCGCGATGCGGCGCACCTTGCCCTGGAAATCGACCTGCGGATAACCGTTGACCCGGAAATAGACCGTCTGGCCCAGCTTGAGCTCGGCCATGCGGTCCGCGGAAACCAGTCCCTCGAAGCGCATCGACGCCGGATCCATCACCTTGATCAGCTCCTTGCCGATCTGCGCCGAGTCGCCCGGCGAGACCTTGCGGTCGCTGACGACGCCGTCGAACGGGGCGCGCACCTCGGTGCGCTGCTGCTGCTGGCGCGCCGTGGCCACGCGGGCGCGGGCGGCCACCAGGTCGCTCTGGGCGTTGTTGCGGCGGATCTCCGCGTCCTCCATCGCCTGGATGGAGCTCATGCCCTGGGCCTGCAGCGTCTTCAGGCGCTGGTATTGGCGCTCGGCCTGCTCGAAGCTCTGCGAGGCGGCGCGGGCGGCTTCGTCGGCGGACTGCACCGTGTCGCGGATCGCGGTGTCGTCCAGGCGGACCAGCAGGTCGCCGCGCTTCACCCGCTCGCCGTTCTCCTTGAAGACCTGCAGCACGACGGCCTGCAGTTCGGCGCGCAGGTCGGCCCGGCGCTCCGGCTGGATCGAGCCGGTGATGACCGGGCCGCTGGCGTATTCGCTCACGCCCAGCGTCTGGACGTCCTCCGGCGCCACCAGCAGGCTGGGCGCGCTGGCCGCGGCGGCGGCGGGCGATGCCTGCTTGTCGGGGGAAGGCTTGCCGCAGGCGGCAAGCAGGGACGCGGCGACAACGGCGATCAGCGACAAACGCAACATGAAGCGGACTCCGGCGGAGATGACAAGGTCGTAAAAAAATGTCCTTCGTGCGCAAGCCGCAAAAAGGGCGCGCTAGCTTAACTTCAATGACCCTGCATGCAGGTGGTCACCCCCTGCAGTTCATCCCCGGGAAACAGCGCTTCGTCGCGCCGTCCCCGCCGCCCGGGAACCACCGGCGCCGGTTACCTGAGGTTTCATC
Organism: Mitsuaria sp. TWR114; assembly: GCF_007997345.1. Classification (NCBI taxonomy): domain Bacteria; kingdom Pseudomonadati; phylum Pseudomonadota; class Betaproteobacteria; order Burkholderiales; family Sphaerotilaceae; genus Roseateles; species Mitsuaria sp. TWR114. Next base: position 3,387 of record NZ_VOSR01000527.1, on the reverse strand, counting down.
GCGACGCCCCGTCCGCCGCCCGACCGAGGGTCAGGTGTTCACAGGCCGTTAATGCCTCACCGGCAATTGCGCACACCTGCTGCACATGCGCTACCCGTACACCCCACGACTAGGGGAAGTGCCGTCCATATTGCTGATTGTTAAGAAATAGACTCGAAACGTTTCTTAGCTTTTTTGCCGTTTCGACGTCATGCGCGCACTCTCCATCGTCCACGTGGTCTTCTCGTCTCGCATCGCCGGTGGCGAGCATCACTGCGTCGACCTGGCCAACGCCCAGGCGGCGCTGGGCCACACCGTCCACGTGATCGGCCCGGCCGGCTCGGCCGTCCGGCATGCGCTCGACCAGCGCGTGCGCTTCCACGGCCTGCGCCTGCCGGTGCTGCGCGGAGCGCTGGTCCGGCGCCTGGCCGCCCGGCTGGGCGCGGACATCGTCCACGGCCACCTGGGCCCGGCCTGCAAGGCGGTGGCGGCGGCCCGGGACCGGGTGCGGGTCGGCACGCTCCATGTGGGCTACAAGGCGCACCACCATGCGCGGATGGACGCGCTGGTGTGCGTCAATTCGGCCCAGGTCGGTCACTTGAAGGATTTCGGCGGCATGCATCGCGTCATCTACAACTGGGCGCCGGAACGCAGTCCCGCGTCCTGCGCGGCGAAGGCGCCCTCGGGCTCGCTGCGGCAGGAGCTCGGCATCCCGGCGGCCGCGCCGATCGTCGGCTGCGTCGCCGGCTGCACGCGGCCAAGGGCATGCACACGCTGATCGAGGCCTTCCAGCGCCATGCGCCGCCGCAGGCCCACCTGGTGCTGATCGGCGAAGGCCCGCAGCGCGCGGAACTCGAGTCGCTGCGCGGCGACGACCGGCGCATCCACCTGCTGGGCTTCCGCTGGAACATCGACGAGCTGCTCGGCGAGATGGACCTGTACGTGTCCTCGTCGCGCGAGGAACAGTTCCCGCTGGCCATCCTCGAGGCCATGCGCGCGCGATTGCCGATCGTGGCGACGGCGACGCTGGGCGCGCGCGAGATGCTGGACCCGGCGCAGTCGGCGATCGTGCCGGTCGATGACGCCGTGGCGATGGGCCAGGCGATCGCCGCCGCGCTGGCCGAGCGCGCCCGCCATGCCCGCCGCCCGGTGGACTACGACATGGACCGCTACGACCGCTCCAGCGCGGTGCGGGCCACGCTGGGCCTGTACCAGGAGGCGCTCGCGCGCCAGGGCGTCAAGATCCAGGACCTTGCCGGGCTGAGCGTGGAAGACGCGCGTGGTTAAGCGGCCCAAGTCGGATTTCTGGACCGTCGGCGTCGTCCCCGAGCGCCTGGACCGCCTCAGCCCCGAGCGCCTGCGCGAACTGCGCGACCGCATCGTCTGGATGCCGGAAGCCGGCGACTGGCGCTACTACGCCGACCCCTTCGCACTGCGCGAGGGCGACGCGCTCCATGTCTTCGTCGAGCACTTCGACTACCGGACCAAGCGCGCCGACCTGCAGCGCCTCACGCTGAACCTGGCCGACGGCGCCTGGAGCACGCCCCAGCCGGTGCTGCGCCAACCCTTCCACCTCTCCTATCCCTTCGTCTTCGAGCACGAGGGCCAGGTCTGGATGGTGCCGGAGTCCAGCCAGGCCGCCGAGGTCGCCCTGTACCGCGCGGTGGATGGCGCCGAGCGCTGGGAGCGCTGGGAACGGGTCTGCGCGCTGCTGCCCGGCGTGCATGCGGTCGATGCGTCGCTGCTGCGGCATGAGGGGCGCTGGTGGATGTTCTATGCCGTCATCGGCCCCGACAAGCGCGACCAGCGCGAATTGCACCTCGCCTGGGCCGACACACTGCAAGGCCCCTGGACGCCTCACGCGGCGAATCCGGTGAGGTCCGCGCATGACGGCGCGCGTCCGGCCGGCACGCCCTTCGTCGACGCCGACGGCCGGGTGACGCTCCCGGTGCAGGACAGCCGCACCAGCTACGGCGGCGCGACGCGCTGGCTGCGCTTCGACCGGCTCACGCCGCAGGCCGTCGAGGTGCGCGCCTTGCCGGCCACCTTCACCGGCGACCTCGCGCATCCCGGGTTCCTCAGCGGCCTGCACACGATGTCGGCCTGCGGGGACCTCACGCTGATCGACGTCAAGCGCATCGACCGCTCGCGCCATCGCCAGTGGCTGGATTGGAAGCGCCGCGTGCGACGCTGGTTCGGTCAGCGCTGATCCGCCCGGCGCCTCAACGACGCGCGACCGCGTCGCGCGACACGCCCTCGGGCCCGTGGCGCCCGTCGCCCGCCTCGTGCGCGTCGTCCATCGACGGCGCGATGTCCTCCAGCGGTTTGCACTCGGCGTCGACACCGAAACGCAGCGCCAGCAGGCCGGCCACGATCACCAGCGCCGAGCCGATGCCGTAGCCGATCGCCACCTGGCCGCGCTGGGCGCTCTCGACCAGCCAGCCGAACAGCAGCGGCGCCGCGAAGCCGCCGGCCCCGGTGCCCACCGCATAGAAGATCGCGATCGCCATCGCGCGCATCTCGAGCGGGAAGACCTCGCTCACCGTCAGGTAGGCGGAGCTCGCGGCGGCGGACGCGAAGAAGAACACCGCCGACCAGCACAGCGCCTGCGAGCGCGCGTCCAGCACATCCGCGACGAAGGCCCCGCCCGTGGCGGCCAGGCCCACGCCAGCCAGTCCGTAGGTCAGCGCGATCATCCGCCGCCGCCCGACGCGGTCGAAGAGCGGCCCCAGCAGCAGCGGTCCCAGCACATTGCCCAACGCGAACGGGAAGATGTAGAGCGCCACGCGGTGGTCCTCGACGCCATAGAAGCGGGTGAGCACCAGCGCGTAGCTGAAGAAGATCGCGTTGTAGAAGAAGGCCTGCGCCAGCATCAGCGCCAGCGCCACGGCGCTGCGCGTCCGATAGCGCCGCAGCAGCACGTGCAGCACCTCGCGCAGGTCGGGCACCGCGCGGCGGTGCTCCCGGCGCGCGACCGGCGGCACCTCGGGCAAGGGACCGTGCTGGGCGGCGACCTGCGCCTCGATGTCCGCCAGGATGCGCTGCGCCTCCTCGACGCGGCCGTGGCGCAGCAGCCAGCGCGGGCTTTCGGGCACGTGACGGCGCACCAGCACCATGGCCACCGCCAGCAACGCGCCCATCGCGAAGCCGACGCGCCAGCCCCGCACCGGGCCCAGCACGTCCGGATGCAGGAGCAGCAGGCTGGCCGCGGCGCCGAGCGCGGCACCGATCCAGAAGCTGCCGTTGATCGCCAGGTTCACGCGGCCGCGCACGCGGGCGGGCACCAGCTCGTCGATGGCGGAGTTGATGGCGGCGTATTCGCCGCCGATGCCCAGGCCGGTGACGAAGCGGCACAGCGCGAAGAACGCGAAATCGGTCGAGAAGGCGGTGGCGAGCGTCGCGACGGCG
>NZ_VOSR01000526.1:0-3596 GCF_007997345.1 Mitsuaria sp. TWR114 | reverse complement strand
GGCGCGACGGGGCGCATCGTGCTGGGCCGCATCACCCGGGGCGTCAGCACCCGCTCGAGCCCGCCCGGGATGGACGTCAGCCGCAGCGGCGTCTCATGGGCGGGGCCCTTGCGCTTGAGGATCAGGACGTCCAGCGCCCAGTCGACGTCGATCGTCACCTGCAGCCGCAGCGGCGCTGGCGAGGGGTCGTGGCGCGCGGCCAGCGGCCGGAACAGGAACACCGGCCCCTCGAAGGACTGCGCCAGCACCTGCAGCCGCCGCAGCTGTTCCGGCGCGGCCTGCGGCATCCAGGCCAGCACCGCGCCGGCGGCGTTGGACTTGATCAGCTGCTCGGCGCACCAGAGCCGCTCCGAGGGCGCGCGCGCGTCGATCCAGACCAGGTGGCGCTCGTCCAGTCCCAGGTGCATCAGGCCGGGCAGGTGCGGGCGCTTGGGCGGGCCGACCATCGCCACCGCGGCGCCGTCGGCCACCACGCGCCGCAGCGCCGGGCCGGCCAGCCGCCATTCGGCCAGCGAGAACTGCGGCAGCAGCAGTTCGGTCAGCTGGCGGCCGGGCCAGCCGCCGCCGGGCAGTTCCGCGTCCAGCGCGTCGAAGCCGCTGGGCCAGACCGTGTCGGTGCCGCGGCCCAGCGCGTCGCCGCGCCAGACGGCCTCGGCCACGGCGGGGGGAAGGGGCAAGGGCAGGGCGGACATGGCGGGGCGGTCGGCGGAACGATCAGCGGGACGGTCGGCGGAAGAGACGACAACGCCGGTCGTGACACCGACGTTGGGAACTGTATGTGCATACAGTATAGGTGGGACGGCCGACCCGTCCAGCGGATGTCGCGCTTCAAGTGGGGAGAATGTCCCGCTCCCTGGACGCCTGCCCGAAGCTCAGCGCGAAGCGCGTCCCGCCGTTGGCGGGTGCCTCCAGGCTGACGGTCCAGCCCAGGTGCTCGGCCACGCGCTTGACGATGGCCAGGCCCAGGCCGGCGCTGCCGGCGCCGGCCGGGTCCACCTGCATGAAGCGGTCGAAGATGCGGTCGCGCACGGCCGGCGGGATGCCGATGCCGGTGTCCTCGATGACGACGCGGCCGGCCTCGAGCCGGATGTCGACGCGGCCTTCCTCGGTGAACTGGCAGGCGTTGCGGATCAGGTTGCCCAGCGCGATCGCCGCGAGCTCGGGCCGCGCCGGCACTTCCAGGGCGGCATCGGCGGGAGCGGCATGCAGCGTCATCTCGACGGCCTTGCCCTTGAGCAGCGGCCGGCAGCGCTCCATCTCCTGGCGCAGCAGCGGCAGCACCGCGGTCGGCGGCGCGCCGATGCTGGCCGGATCGCGCGACAGCAGCAGCATCGCGACCACGCGCTCGCTGGTGTCGGCGGCGGTGCGGCGGATGCGCTCGGCCAGCTCGACCATGTCGTCGCGGCCGTGCAGGCGCGCCTTCAGGACCTCGGCGGCGCCCAGCATCACCGCCAGCGGGGTGCGCAGCTCATGGCTGACGTCGCCGGTGAACCAGCGCTCGCGGTCCAGGTAGCGCTGCTGGGCCTCGGTCTTGGCGGCGAAGGCGCGCGACAGCACGCCCAGTTCGTCGGTGGAATCCTGCAGCGGGTACTCGCGCGGCGCGGCGCCGGTCTCCACCGCGCGTGCCAGCGCGGTCACCGGCGCGACGATGCGGCTCGCGGTCAGCTGCGCCAGGAACAGCGCCAGCCCCAGGCAGCAGACGAAGGCCAGGCCCAGCAGGCCGTAGACGCCCGCCTCGATCTTGGCGAAGTCCTCGTCGCGGTCGGTCAGCACGAAGACCGGGCCGAGGTCGTTCCGGACCAGCGCGCTGACCAGCTGGCCGTCCTGCGGCAGCGTGTACTTGCCGGGCGGCTTCCCGCGCAGCGGGGCCGGGATCTCCGTGCCGCGGTAGAGCGTGACGCTGGGCGGCAGGTCGGGCTCCAGGCCCTGCCGCTCGCGGGCGATCAGCTCATCGGCGGTGCGGCTCAGGCGCTGGTCGATCAGGCGGTCCTCGATGCTCGAGGCGATGCGCACCGCCGCCACGGCGAAGGCCCCGCAGACCAGCAGGGTCAGCAGCAGGAAGGCCGCGGCGACGCGCGTGCGCAGCGTCGTCGGCGCGGCGGTGGAGCGCAGGCGCCAGGGGGCGCGGGTCACGCGGGGCTCAGCCCGCATCGGGCGACACCAGCCGGTATCCGATGCCCGGATGGGTCTTCAGCAGCGGGACGGGGAAGGGCTTGTCCAACGCCGAGCGCAGCGCGTGGATGTGGGTGCGCAGCGCATCGCTGTCGGGCGGGTCGTTGCCCCAGACCTCGCGTTCCAGGTCCTCGCGGCGGACCAGCTTGGGGGCCTCGCGCAGCAAGGCCGAGAGCAGCTTGTAGCCCGTGGGCGTGAGCTGCAGCGGCTTGCCGGCGCGGGTGGCTTCCAGCGTGTCGGGGTCGAAGCTGACGTCGGCGTAGCTCACCGCCGAGCTCAGGTTCAGCCCGTGGGAGCGCCGCATCAGCGCTTTGAGGCGGATCTCCAGCTCGACCAGCGAGAAGGGCTTGACCAGGTAGTCGTCGGCGCCGCTCTCGAAGCCGGTGACCTTGTCGGCGATGGTGTCGCGCGCGGTCAGCATCAGGATGGGGGTCGGCCGGCGGAAGTCCTTGCGCAGGCGCCGGGCCACGTCCAGCCCGTCCAGGCCGGGCAGGGTCAGGTCCAGCACGATCGCGTCGTAGGAGCCGGCGGCGGCCTGCGCCAGCCCGCCCAGGCCGTTGCGGGCCACGTCCAGCTCGTAGCCCATCGGCTCGAGGTAGGCGAACAGGTTGGCGACGATGTCCGGGTTGTCTTCGATGACCAGCAGCTTCATGACGAGGCTCACGTTCCTGCGGCGCCGGGCGCCGCGTCGTCCTGGGGAGGGAGCCCGGATGGGGGGAAGTCCCCCGCCGGGCCCGCGGATGCCGGGAATGCTATGCGAGTCGGCCCGCGCCGACCTGTCGCTGGGCTGTCGCCCGGCGCGGCCGGGGTAACGGCCCCGGGAGCGGCCTTGGGATCGGCACAAGCAGCGGGCGATCTGCGCGCAAGGGGCCAAAACTTCCAGGGTTCCAACGCCTTCGTCACCTTTCGTGACGCAAGTCCCGCTGCGGTCACCGACCGAGCGGTCGGGAGATGACTTGAAATGCGGCGCAGGCGCATAATTTGCGGGTTAACCCCTATGCTTGCCCCCCTCTTCTCCATCCCGGCCGTCGAGCGGCTCACCCACACGCCCCGGCTGACCCTGCGTCCGCCCGCGGCGGCGGACGCCCGGACCTTCCGCGACCTGCTGTGCGACCCGGCGAATCGTCGATTCGAATCCGGCGGTCCCGCCATGTCCGAGCGGCTGGAGCAATGGCGCGGGCTGTGGGCGCGCGACGGACTGGGGCCGTGGGCGGTCGCGCTGCGCGAGCAGCCTTCGCTCGGCGCGATCGGCTTCGGCGGCCTGAGCCGGGGACGGATCTGCGGCGCGCCGGCGCTGCTGCTGGAGTTCCACTTCCTGTCCGACCACTGGGGCCAGGGGTATGCGGCGGAGATGTCGCTGGCGGCGTTGGCGCTGGCCTTCGACAGCCTGCACGCGACCTCGGTGCAGGCGCTGCTGGCGCCGG
>NZ_VOSR01000525.1:0-2225 GCF_007997345.1 Mitsuaria sp. TWR114 | reverse complement strand
TGCTGCAGCTGCGCGAGGGCGACAAGCCGCATCACGGCAGCGCCGGCGGCGTGGCGCTGACGGCGATCGCGCGGCGCCTGGCCGCGGCGGCGGTCGGCAAGGGCCGCGGCCTGGAACTGGAGCTGCGCGACGAGGTCAGCGCGCGCGGCCATGAGGAACGGATCGAGCGCGTGCTCGGCCACGTGGTGCAGAACGCGCTGGACGCGACGCCGATCGACGGCCGCGTCACGCTGCGGCTGCAGCGCGTGGGCAGCCACGCGCAGGTGGAAGTGGAAGATACTGGCTGCGGCATGTCGCAGGAGTTCATCGATCAACGGCTGTTCAAGCCGTTCCAGACGACGAAGGCGGCGGGCATGGGCATCGGCGCCTACGAGAGCTACCAGTACCTGCAGGAACTAGGGGGGAAGATCAACGTGGAAAGCGCGCCCGGACGAGGCACCAAGGTCACCATCTTGCTGCCGCTGTTTTTCGCCCAGTCGGGCAGCGACGCCGGCCTGGTGGAGGCGCGATGAGCCCCGTCGCAGCGCCGTTCGCCGGCCCCGCCGCGTCCCTCCCGCAAGGCCCCGCGTGGCGAAGGGAACGAGCATGAGCGCCCAGCCCCCTTCGCTGCTCATCGTCGAGGACGACCTCGCGCTGCAGAAGCAGCTCAAGTGGTCGATGGACCGCTTCGAGTCGGTCACGGCCGACGACGTCGCCAGCGCCGTGCTGCAGTTCCGCCGCCACAAGCCGCCGGTGGTCACGATGGACCTGGGCCTGCCGCCGGACCAGGACTCGACCTCCGAGGGCTTCCGCCTGCTCGAGAAGCTGATCGAGCTGGAGCCCGGCACCAAGGTCATCGTGCTCACCGGCCAGAACGACCAGAGCAACGCGCTGCGGGCCATCCGCATGGGCGCCTACGACTTCCTGGCCAAGCCGGTCGATCCCGACGTGCTGGTGCTGACCGTCGAGCGCGCGATGCGCCTGCACGAGCTGCAGCAGGAGAACCAGCGCCTGCTGACGCAGCAGGACGGCGAGCCCACCGGCCGGCTGCTGACGCGCGACCCGCAGATGCAGCGCATCTGCCGCACCGTCGAGCGGGTGGCCGGCAGCGACGCCACCGTGCTGCTGCTGGGCGAGAGCGGGACCGGCAAGGAGGTGCTGGCGCAATCGCTGCACGACGCCTCCAAGCGCAAGGGCCGCTTCGTCGCGATCAACTGCGCGGCCATCCCCGAGGCGCTGCTCGAGAGCGAGCTCTTCGGCTACGAGCGCGGCGCCTTCACCGGCGCGACCAAGACCACCGTCGGCAAGATCGAGACCGCGCATGGCGGCACGCTGATGCTGGATGAGATTGGCGACCTGCCGATGCCGCTGCAGGCCAAGCTGCTGCGCTTCCTGCAGGAGCGCAGCATCGAGCGGCTGGGCGGGCGCCAGGAGATCGCGGTGGACGTGCGCATCGTCGGCGCGACGCACCAGGACCTGAAGGCCAAGATCGCGCAGGGCCTGTTCCGCGAAGACCTGTTCTACCGCCTGGCCGAGATCGTCGTCGACATCCCGCCGCTGCGCGATCGCGTCGGCGACGCGGTGCTGCTCAGCCATGCCTTCCTGCGCCGCTTCTCGTCGGAGCAGCGCCGCCCCATCCTGCGCCTGGCCGACGACGCGATCCGCGCCGTCGAGGGCCACCGCTGGCCGGGCAACGTGCGCGAGCTGCAGAACGTGATGAAGCGCGCGTCCATCATGGCCGACGGCGACCGCATCACCGCCGACGACCTCAACCTGCCGCTGCCCGCCGGCGGCGAGGCCGCCGCCGAGGAGCCCGAACTCGACCTGCGCGCCGTGCGCGAGCGCGCCGAGCGCCAGGCCGTGGTGGCCGCGCTGGCCCGCACCGACGGCAACATCGCCAAGGCCGCCGACCTGCTGGGGGTCAGCCGGCCGACTCTGTACGACCTGATGTCCCGCCTCGGCGTCAAGGCGTAGACATGAAGGCATGAAGGCCTGAGCACCGCTCCGATCCTCCGACACCCACCGACAGCGAAAGAGACACGCATGTCCCGCAAGCCCGCGCACCGCCCACTGACCGCTTCCATCCCTGGCTCCCCCCGCATCGCGCAGGCCGGCCTGCCGCGGGCCCTGCAGCGCGGCGCGACCGCGCTGGCGCTGGGTTCGGCGCTGCTGCTGTCGGCCTGCCTCGGCGAATCCGCGCAGGACCTGGTGAATTCCGCCAAGACGCACCTGGAGAAGAAGGACCA
>NZ_VOSR01000524.1:0-13996 GCF_007997345.1 Mitsuaria sp. TWR114 | reverse complement strand
GCTGCTGCCCGCGGTGCTGCTGCTCAACGGCGGCGATGCCTGCGTGCTGGTGCGGCGCCTGGACGACGATGCCGCCGGCGGCGTGCGCTACGAGGTCGTCTTCCCCGGCCCGGAGGCCGCCAGCTGCGTGGCCCCGCCGCGGAACTGGACCAGGAATACAGCGGTTTCATCCTGGCGGTGACGCCGCAGGAGGTGTCGCAGGCCAAGCCGATCGCCGGCGCCCAGGACGAGACCCCGCTGCTGCAGGCCGATTCGCACTGGCTGTTCGGCACGCTCAAGCGCTTCATTCCCTACTACCGCTCGGCCATGCTGGCCGCGCTGCTGAGCAACGTGCTCATGATGGTGTCGGGCCTGGTGACCTCGGTCATCTACGACAAGGTCATCCCGCACCAGGCCTTCGTCACGCTGTGGACGCTGGCCGTCGGCGCCGGGCTGGCGCTGGTCTTCGACCTGTTCGCCCGCCAGCTGCGCGCCCACCTGATCGACCTGGCCGGCCGCAAGACCGACCTGATCGTCGGCGCCAAGCTGTTCCGCCAGACGCTGGGCGTGCGGATGGAGCATCGCCCCGCGTCGGCCGGCTCCTATGCGCATTACCTGGCCCAGGTCGAGGTGGTGCGCGACTTCTTCACCTCGGCCACGATGTCGGTCCTGACCGACCTGCCGTTCGTGATCCTGTTCGTCGCGATGACCTTCATCATCGGCGGCCCGCTGGGCTGGGTGCTGATGATCGCGATCCCGCTGATGCTCCTGATGAGCTTCGGCATCCAGGGCTACCTGCGCCGCGCGATGCGCACCAACATGACCGAGTCGGCCGACCTGCACGGCACGCTGGTCGAGGCGCTCGAAGGCCTGGAGGACCTCAAGACCACCGGCGCCGAGGGCCGCTTCCTGCGCCGTTACGAGCACAGCACCGCCATCGTCGCCGAGTCCGCGCTGCGCGCCCGCACGATGGCCAGCTGGAGCATGAACATCTCGATGACCATGCAGCAGGCGATCAACCTGGTGATGCTGGTCTGGGGCGTCTACCTGATCAACGAGAGCGTCATCAGCGCCGGCGCGCTGATCGGCGCCGTCATGTTCGCCGGCCGCGCCACGGTGCCGCTGAACAGCCTGGTGAGCCTGGCCACCCGCTACCAGGGCGCGCGCGCGGCGATGCTGTCGCTGAACTCGGTGATGAGCGCGCCGGTGGAGCGCGACTCCACCCGCAACTACGTCCCGCTGAACCAGATCACCGGCCGCATCGGCCTGAACGACATCGGCTTCTCCTATCCGGCGCAGGGCGATGCCCAGTCGCCCAAGGTGCTGCGCAACGTGACGATGCGGGTGCAGCCGGGCGAGCGCATCGCGATCCTGGGCCGCATCGGCAGCGGCAAGTCCACCGTGCTGCGCATGCTGGCGGGCCTGTACCAGCCGACCGAGGGCAATGTCGAGATCGACGGCATCGACCTGCGCCAGGTCGACCCGGCGGAGTTCCGCGGCAAGGTCGGTTTCGTGTCGCAGGAGCCGCGGCTCTTCCACGGCACGCTGCGCGACAACGTGCTGATGGGCCGCCATGTCGATGCGCAACGCCTGGTCGAGGTCGCCAAGCTGACGGGCCTGGACCGCGTCGTCGCCGGCCATCCGATGGGCTGGGACCTGCCGGTCGGCGAGATGGGCTCGCTGCTCTCTGGCGGCCAGCGCCAGCTGGTCGCGCTCGCGCGCAGCCTGGTCACCAAGCCGCAGATCCTGCTGATGGACGAGCCCACCAGCTCGATGGACGCGCAGTCCGAGATCGCCTTCCTGCGTCAGCTGCGCGACGCCGCCGGCAGCTGCACGCTGATCATGGTCACGCACCGCCCGGCGGTGCTGGAGCTGGTCTCGCGCATCGTCGTCGTCGACAGCGGCCGGCTGGTCATGGACGGTCCGCGCGACCAGGTCCTGGCCGCGCTGTCCGGCGCCCGCCCGCCGGGCCAGCAGCCCGCCCAGCCGCAACCGCAGCCGGGCCAGGCGCCGCAGGGCGCTCCCGTCCACGTGCATCCGGCCGCGCAGGCCATGAACCGCGCCGCGTCCGTCTGAGCTTCGCGCCATGTCCAAGTCCACCACCCTCAGCCGCGAAGAAGGTTTGTTCGTCAGCAGCGTCCAGTCGGCGCTGATCGATGAGCCGCTGCCGCGCGCCGTCTGGGCCCTGTACCTGATGGCGGCCGTGCTGCTGGTGGGGCTGGTCTGGTCCTCGATCGCCACCGTCGACGAGGTCACCCGCAGCGACGCGCGCATCGTGCCCGACGGCAAGGAGCAGGTCATCGCCAGCCTGGAGTCCGGCACGCTGGGCAAGCTGCTGGTGCATGAAGGCGAGGAAGTCGAGGCCGGCCAGGCGCTGGCCGAGCTCGATCCCACCCGCGCCGAGGCCGCCGAGAACGAGAGCCAGGCCAAGCGCCTGGGCCTGATGGCGCAGGTGGCGCGGCTGCGCGCCGAGGCGCTGGGCGTGCCGCTGAAGTTCCCCGACGAGGTCAAGGGCGTGCAGCGCCTGGTCGACAGCGAGAGCGAGGTCTTCGACACCCGCCGCCGCGTGCTCGACGAGGCGACGTCCAGCATCAACCGCAGCATCGGCCTGCTCGCCACCGAGCAGAAGATGGCGCAGGACATGGCGTCCAAGGGCCTGATGTCCAACGTCGAGGTGATGCGCGTCACGCGCCAGGTCAACGAACTCCAGCAGCAGCGCAACGAGCGCATCAGCCGTTTCCGCCAGGACGCCAGCACGGAGCTGTCCAAGGCGCAGACCGACCTGGCGCAGCTCGACGAGCAACTGGTCGTGCGCCGCGACGCGGTCACGCGCTCGGTACTGAAGTCGCCGGTCAAGGGCCTGGTCAAGAACATCAAGATGAACACGGTCGGCGGGGTGATCACCTCCGGCTCGCCGATCATGGAGATCGTGCCGATCGGTCCCCGCATCCTGGTCGAGGCGCGCATCAAGCCCAAGGACATCGGTTACGTGCAGGTCGGGCAGACGGCGATCGTCAAGCTCAACGGCTACGACTTCAACGTCAACGGCGGCCTGCACGGCAAGATCGAGTACGTCAGCCCCGACGCCCTGGGCGAGACCGAGAAGAACAACGAAGGCACCTACTACCGGGTGCTGATCACCGCCGAGCACAACACGCTGCGCGCCAAGGGCGAGCCGCTGCCGGTCATCCCCGGCATGACGGCGATGGTGGATATCCGCACCGGCGAGCGCTCGGTGCTGAGCTACTTGTTGCGCCCGATGATGAAGTCGAAAGAGGCGCTGCGAGAGCGCTGAACTGGCCGGTCCGGCGCCGCCTTATCGGCGCTTCGGTTTGCCGCCAAGCTGGTCCAGTAGAGGGCATGGGAAATTGCTTGCAGTACGCGTGACCATGACCATCTCGACTCCACGCCGGAGCCCGCGGCGTACCTCCATCTTTCGCCTGAGCGCCGGCGCAGCCGTCGTGCTGACGGCGCTCGCCAGCTTCAGCGCACCTGTCTGGGCGCAGGATCCGCCGCCGAGCCGCTGCTCGGACGAGCGCACGCTGCCGCCCGCGCAGCTCTCGGCCAAGGACACCGCGTTGCTCGATGTCGGTGATGCCGACCCGCGCTCGCAGCTGCAGGAGCTCGTCAACCGCGCGCTCAATCGCAGCAAGGCGCTGGGCGCGACCCGGCTGCTGACCTTGGCCGCGGAGGCCGACTACCAGGAAGCCAAGGCGCAGCGCCTGCCCACGGTGACGCTGGGCCTGTCGGCCGCCCACACCGGCACCGTGCTGCCGGGCGACGGCCCCGGCAACCACTCGAGCGGCCTGCAGGGACGCGGCTCGCTGAGCGTGACCGCGCCGATCTACGACTCGGGCCGCATCACCAAGCTGACCGAATGGAAGTCTCAGCTCCTCGAGGCCGCGCGCTTCGGGCAGTCGAGCGCCGAGGAACAGGTCGCGCTGCAGACGGTGTCGCTGGCGCTGGACCGCGGCCGCTATCAGCTGCAGGCGCAGGTCTACAGCCAGTACGTGCGCAAGATGGCCTGCCTGGTCGAGGCGCTGGACATCATCACCAAGGCCGACCGCGGCCGCGCCAGCGAGCTGGTGCAGGCGCAGAAGAGCCTGCAGCAGGCCGACCTGTCCTATGAACAGACCACGTCCGCGCTGCGCCAGACCGAGGTGCGCCTGAAGCGCTTCGTCGGCGACGAGCTGCCGCGCGGCGCAGCGATGAGCGCGGTGCTGGCGCGCCTGCCCGACCTCAACGAGATGCTGGCCGACGTGATGGTGTCGCCCGACGTGGCGGCCGCCTCGGCCCAGGCGCAGGCGCAGCGCAGCTACGCGGAATCGGTGCGCGCCGGGCAGCAGCCCAGCGTGAGCCTGCTGGTGTCGGGCAACTCGACGGTGGGCCAGGCCCGCCAGACCGACTGGATCGGCGGCGTGACGGTCAACATCCCGATCGTGCAGCCGGGCGCCGACTCGGCGCTGACCTCGGCGCGCCGGCGCGCCCAGGCGGCTTCGCTGCAGCGCGACGAGACCATCGAGGCCAAGCGCTATCGCGTGCAGGAGATGTACGAGGCGGCGTCCTCGTCGCTGGACCGCTCGCGGCGGCTGGTCGACATCCTGCGCAACAGCGAACGCGTCCGCGGCTTTACGCTCCAGCAGTGGCAGCAGCTCGGCAAGCGCTCCCTGTTCGACGTGATGGCCGCGGAAGGCGATTACTACTCGATGCGGGTCGCCCACGTGAACGCGCTGTACGACGCCCAGCAGGTGGTGGCGATCATCTGGTCCCAGGGTCGGGGGGTCGTGACGCCGTTGCGTTGATCGCGGAGCGGCAAAGCGCGGGCTCGCCGCGATGTGGAGCGCATGCCCGTCCGGCCCCTCGCGTCGCCCCAAAGAAAAAAACCGCCCCGAAGGGCGGTTTTCGCATTCAGCCGAAGCCGAGATTACTTGCGCAGGGCGCGGCGGCGCTGGGCGAAGCCCAGGCCCGCCAGGGCCAGGCCGACCAGGGCCAGGGAGCCCGGTTCCGGCACGTTGATCACCAGGGAGCCGTCCAGCGTCGACTGACGGATCAGGCCGCCGCCAGCGTTCCACAGCTGGTCCGGGGTCGGGATCGGGGGATCGACGTTGGTGTCCAGCACCCAGCTCACCGAGATGTTGTTGTTCAGCCAGTTGCTGTACAGCGTGCCCAGACCGTCACCAGAGTTGAAGAAGTTCTGGATGAAGGTGTCGCCGCCCGCGTAGCTGTAGTCAACGTAGCCGCTGACATTCAGGTTGGTCAGCTGGATGTCCGAACCGGTGACGATCAGACGCAGGACTTCCTTGCCGTTGTTCGGGTCGGTCGCCGCGCTCTGGTAGAACACCTTGAACACGCCGGTGTTGTAGCGGACGAAGTCGGAGACGCCGTCGCCGTTGCCGTCCACGGTCACGCCCTGGATCTCGTACTGGTAGGTCAGGCCCCAGGCGCCGCCCAGGCCGCCGACGTTGCCGAAGCCGTAGGCCGGGAAGCCCACGCCACCGACGAAGCCGTTCAGGTCGGTCGGGTTCTGCGGGTTGTTCAGCGAGTCGATGTTGGTCTGCGCCGGCGCGTTCGGATAGTTGAACGAGGCGGTGCCGCCGCTCAGCGTGGGCTTGGTGCCGGCGCTGAAGCCGTAGCCGTTCATCACGGACGGGATGTTGGTGTCGATCACCGTGGTGCCGGGCGTGGCCGGCGAACCCAGGTAGATCGAGGTCGCCAGCGTGCCGCTGTAACCCAGTTGGTCGAACACGGTGGTGTTCGTCGAGCCGTTCGGCTCCGGACGGAAGTCCTGGCCGGTGTTGATGTACAGCGGGGCCGCCATCGCCGGCAACGTCGCAGCGGCCAGCGCGGTGGCGGCCAGTGCGAGCTTTGCTTGCTTGAACATGTGTCTCTCCTTGAGGATGCGTCTTGCCAGATGCACGTTAGGAAGCGGCACGTGCCGGCTTCTTGCCCGGGATCAAAGCGAGGACCGTGCCAATGCACTTTCATCCTTGTGAATCAAGGACTTGGTAATCGGATGCGGGAATCCTCGGCGCTTGCTGTCAAGTTTTTCGACAGCGGTCTGGCCCACATTTCGGGGGGTGTCGAGGGGGTGTCGCGACGCGTGGGGCAGGGGTGTGGCCGAGGGCGATCGGCGCGGGCTCTCGTCCCGTTTTTCGGCCGATGGCCGTCAGGGCGGCAGGCGCATACTCGGCGGCAGCGTCCCGCAGACCGGTCCCGCGAGCCGGCGGACGCGATTCGAATACAGGGAGACCCCATGAGCCGCGACACCCCCTCCGGTTTTACTTTCGATTACGACCGCGCCTTCTCGCGCAATATCGGCTGGGTCACCCGGGATGAACAGCAGCGGCTGCGGCGCGCCCGCGTCGCGGTGGCCGGATTGGGTGGCGTCGGCGGCGCCCATGTACTGACCTTGTCGCGTCTGGGGATCGCCAATTTCAATATCGCCGACTTCGATGAATTCGACGTCCACAACATGAATCGGCAAGCCGCGGCCTTCATGTCGTCGATGGGCCGGCCAAGATCGAGGTCGTCGCCGAAATGGCCCGCGACATCAATCCGGAAAGCGATATCCGCCTGTTCCGCGACGGCGTCACCGACGCCAACCTCGATGAATTCCTGAAGGATGTCGACGTGTATGTCGACAGCCTCGACTTCTTCGTGCTGGAGGTGCGCCGCAAGGTGTTTCGCCGCTGCCGCGAACTGGGCATTCCCGCGATGACCGCCGCTCCTCTGGGCATGGGCACCGCCTTCCTCTACTTCAGCCCCACCGGGATGAGTTTCGAGGACTATTTCCAGGTCGAGGGCGCGGCGCACGAGGAGCAATATGCGCGCTTCATCGCCGGGGTATCGCCGGCCATGCTCAGCCGGCAGTATCTGGTGGACCCCGAGGCGGTGAATTTCAAGGAACGGCGCGGCCCGTCGACCGGCATGGCCTGCGAGTTGTGCGCCGGCGTCATGGGCACGAATGTGCTGAAGCTGCTGCTGAATCGCGGTCCCTTGCGCGCGGCGCCCTGGGGCATGCATTTCGATGCCTATCGCGGCACGCTCAAGCACACCTGGCGGCCCGGCGGAAATTCCCATCCGCTGCAGCGCCTGCTGATCGCGCTGATCAAGCCGGTGCTCCGCGGGCGCTGAACCGGGGGTTTTCCCGGTCGATCCAGGAGGGATTCGAGGGCCCCCCGCAGGGGGATTCGGGGGGCTCCGCTAGCACGGAATTCCATCACGTCAGGAAGGGATCGCCCTCAGTCCAGGGGGTTCCACACCCGGGCGCGCTGAGGTGCAATCCGGGCAGCTTCCTGCAGGGGTGGACATGTTGAAGAACACTGGACTGAAGATCGCTTCCATCAAGGCGGCACAGACCGCGCTGCTGGCCATCGCCACGGTGCTGGCCGGCTGCTCGACCACCGGCAGCCTGCCGCCCGCGCCGGTGTCCGCCTCGCAGGCCGACTACAGCTACGTGGTCGCGCCGGCGACAACCTCAACATCATCGTGTGGCGCAATCCGGAGCTGTCGCTGACCGTGCCCGTGCGTCCCGACGGCAAGATCGCCGCCCCGCTGATCGACGAGCTGCCGGTGCAGGGCAAGAACTCGGTCGAGATCGCCCGCGACATCGAGAAGCAGCTCGGCAAGTACGTGCGCGATCCGGTCGTCACCGTGATCGTCACCAGCTTCATCGGCCCGTACAGCGAGCAGATCCGCGTCGTGGGCGAGGCCGCCAAGCCGCAGTTCCTGCCCTACAAGCAGAAGATGACGCTGCTGGACGTGATGATCGCCGTCGGCGGCCTGACCGATTTCGCGGCCGGCAACTCCGCCACCATCCTGCGCACCGCCGAGGGCAACAAGCAGTACTCGGTGCGTCTGAAGGACCTGATCCGTCGCGGCGACGTCTCCGCCAACGTCGAGATGCGCCCGGGCGACATCCTGATCATTCCGCAGAGCTTCTTCTGACCGCCGCCCGGTCGGTCCGCGCGCCCGCGGCGCGACGGCCCGGTCCGGTCCCGGCCAGTCCCGCCCGTTTCCCGAAGTACCGGCCCGTTCCCGACCGGGCCTCGACCGGCGCCGACGCCGGCGCAACCGAGATCGCCGCATGGATTCCCTCATCGCGCAATTGATGGCCGTCTTCAAGCGGATGTGGCGCTACCGCTGGCCGGGGCTGATCGCCGCCTGGCTGGTGGGCATCGCCGCCGCCATCGTGGTGTTCGTCGTGCCCGACCGCTACGAGGCCAGCGCCCGCGTCTACGTGGACACCCAATCCATCCTCAAGCCGCTGATGTCCGGCATGGCCGTGCTGACCAACACCGAGCAGCAGGTCAACATGCTCAGCCGCACGCTGATCAGCCGCCCCAACGTCGAGAAGCTGGTCCGCATGGCCGACCTGGACCTCAAGGCCACCAGCAAGTCCGACCAGGAAGCGCTGATCGACCGGGTCACGCGCAACCTCTCGATCCAGACCGCCGGCAACTCGGCCAACAACCTGTACCTGCTGTCCTACCGCGACTCCTCGCCGGAGATCTCCAAGAAGGTCGTCGCCTCGCTGCTGTCGATCTTCATGGAGTCCAGCCTGGGCGCCAGCCGCAAGGACAGCACCACCGCCGCGGCCTTCCTGAACGAGCAGATCAAGACCTACGAGACCAAGCTCGAGGAGGCCGAAGCGCGGCGCAAGGAATTCCGGCTGCGCAACCTGCAGCTGACGCAGGCCGACGGCAAGGACGCCGCGTCGCGCCTGGCCGAGGCCAGCAACCAGCTCGAGGCCGCCCGGCTGCAGCTGCGCGAGGCGATGAACGCCCGCGACGCCGCCCGGCTGCAGATCGAGATGGAGCGCAAGCGCAGCCAGCCCGGCACCAGCCTGCAGAGCCTGATGCAGGAGAGCTCGCAGAAGTTCGCGACGCCCGAGCTGGACAACCGCATCGCCGAGCTCAAGCGCAGCCTGGACCAGCTGCAGCAGCGCTACACCGACCAGCATCCGGACATCGTCAACATCAAGCGCCAGATCCGCGACCTGGAAGAGCAGCGCAAGCGGGAAGTGGCCGACCTGCAGAAGGCCGCGCTGGCCAACCCGGTGCCCACCGGCGGCCCCAATGACAGCCTGGCCAACCAGGAGCTGGCCCGCATCCTGGCCGCCAAGGAGGTCGAGGTGGCGCAGATCCGCGCCCGCGTCGACGAATTCGGCGCGCGCTACGCCTCCGCGCAGGGCGCGATCAAGCTGGCGCCGCAGCTCGAGGCCGAGTTCGCCCAGCTCAACCGCGACTACGACATCATCAAGAAGAACTACCAGGAGATGGTGGAGCGCCGCGAATCGGCCTCGCTGTCGACCGACCTGGACAACACCTCGGGCGTCGCCGACTTCCGCATCATCGACCCGCCGCGCGCCTCGCCCAAGCCGGTGGCGCCGAACCGGCTGATGCTGCTGGCCGCCGGCATGGTGGTGGCGCTCGGCGCCGGCCTGGTCACCGCCTTCGCGGCCAGCCAGATCCGCCCGGTGTTCCACGACCTCAACGAACTGCGCCACCGACTGGAGCTGCCGATCCTGGGCGCCGTCTCGCGCCAGGAAACGCCGGAGGACCGGCGCCGCGTCAAGGTGGACCTGCTGCGCTTCGGCGTCGCGTCGGGCAGCCTGGTCAGCCTGTACGCCATGGGCCTGATCGGCATGGCCATCTGGATCAGCCGCCAGGCCGGGTGAGGGGAGTTTTCGCATGACGAGCCTGATCGAACAAGCCGCGCAGCGGCTCGAGCAACTCAAGCAGGCCGGCGTCGACGTCGGCCTGGCCACCGCGGCCGCGCCGGCGGTGACGCCGACACCAACCTCGGCGTCGGCCGCGCCCGCGACCGTGGTGCCGATCCCGGCCCCGGCGGTGATCCGATCGCCCGGCGACGTGAGTTCCAAGCGGGTCGAGCTCGACCTGGACGCGCTCGCGGCGCAGGGCTTCCTGACGCCGAACGCGCCGCGCACGGTGATGGCGGACCAGTACCGCAACATCAAGCGCCCGCTGATCCGCAACGCGATGAACAAGGGTGCCTCGACCCTCAATCACGCCAACCTGATCATGGTGACCAGCGCGCTGCCCGGCGAGGGCAAGAGCTTCACCTCCCTGAACCTGGCCATGTCGATCGCGGCCGAGTTCGACAACACCGTGATGCTGGTCGACGCCGACGTCGCCCGCCCGTCGATGCTGCGCATGCTGGGCCTGCCGCCCGGCCCCGGCCTGCTGGACGTGCTGGAGAAGGAGGCCGACATGGCCAGCGTCCTGCTCAAGACCAACGTCGACAAGCTGACGCTGCTGCCCAGCGGCCGCCCGCACTCGCGCGCCACCGAGCTGCTGGCCAGCGACGCGATGAGCGCGTTGCTGGACGACATGGCCAAGCGTTATCCGGACCGGATCATCATCTTCGACAGCCCGCCGCTGCTGCTGACCACCGAGTCGCGGGTGCTGGCCACGCACATGGGCCAGGTCGTCATCGTCGTGCAGGCCGAGCGCACGCCGCAGAGCGCGGTGCAGCAGGCCGTCGCGGCCATCGAGCACTGCCCGCTCAAGATGCTGCTGCTCAACCAGGCCAGCAACAAGCGCAGTAGCGGCTACGGCTATGGCTACGGCTACGGGTATGGCTACGGTTACGGCTATGGCCAGGCCGACGGCCAGGGCGACGCGCAACCCGGCGCGGACCGGGCCTGACACGATGACGCGGGCCTTCGACCTTCGCCGCCGGCCGCTGTCCCGGGTCGCCCTGGCCGCGCTGGGCCTGGTCGCCGCCGTGGCGCAGGCGCCCGCCGTCGCGCAGGAGGAGGCCGCGTCCGCCGGCGGATCGCGCAAGGGCATCGCGGTGATCCCGCGGATCAGCGTCTCGGAGACCTGGACCGACAACCTCGCGCTGTCGCCCGACAACTCGCGCGACCGCGCCTTCATCACCACCGTCTCGCCGGGGGTGACGATCGCCAGCAGCAGCGGCGCGATCCGCGGCAGCTTCGACTACACGCTCGACGGCATCGTCTACGCCAAGAGCGAGCGCGACAGCCGGCTCCAGAACCAGCTCAGCACCCGCTTCACCGCGGAGCTGGTGCAGACGGCGCTGTACGTCGACGTCACCGGCAACATCAGCCAGCAGGCGATCTCGGCCTTCGGCCAGCAGTCGCCCGACGGCACGCTGGACAGCCCCAACCGCACCGAGACCCGCATGCTGCAGGTCTCGCCGTACTGGCGCGGGCGGCTGGGCAGCGCCGCGACCTTCGAGCTGCGGGCCACCGGCCAGATGCGCGACTCCAGCGAGGGCGGTGCCGGCGCGGCCAGCGGCAGCGGCAACAGCAAGGAAGGCTCGCTGATGCTGAACCTGGCCGGCCCGGCCGGGCGCCAGCTCAACTGGGGGCTCAACGCCTCCACCAGCCGCATGCATTTCGAGCAGACCGGCATCGACTACCGCACCACCAGCGTGGTGGGCTCGTTGAACTGGGTGCCCGACATCGACTGGATGCTGGGCGTCACTGGCGGGCGCGAGCGCAGCGACTACTTCGGCCCGGAGACCACCTCGGTCTACGGCGCCAACCTGCGCTGGTCGCCGGGGCCGCGGACCAAGCTGGCCGCCGACTGGCAGCACCACAGCTACGGCAACAGCCACAACCTGAGCTTCGAGCACCGCATGTCGCAGCTCGCGCTGCGGGTCAACAGCAGCCAGAGCGTCAACACCGGCGAGACGCCGACGCAGGCCACCAACTACCAGCTGCTGGACCTGCAGTTCAGCGGCACCGAGCCGGACCCGGTCAAGCGCGACGCGCTGGTGCGCGCGCTGCTGGCGGCGCTGGGCCTGAGCCCGAACTCGTTCAGCGGCGCCGGTTTCCTGAGCAACACCGCGACGCTGCAGCGCCGCACCGACGTGTCGCTGATCTGGAGCGGCCCGCGGCTCACCACGACCTTCAGCGCCAACGACAACAACAGCCGGCGCATCAACACCGCCCCGACGGGCAGCGGCGACCTGGCCCTGACCGACCGGGTGCGCCAGCGCGGCGCGACGGTTTCGGTCGGCTACCGCCTCACCCCGCTGGCCAATGCCAACCTGAGCTACTCGCGGCAGAACTCCCGCGGCGACGGCGTCGGTGGCAACGACATGCGGTCGCTGACCGCCAACCTCACGCTCCGGCTGGGGCCGCGCAGCGATGCCGCCTTCGGCCTGCGCCAGACGAAGTTCGACGACACCAGCCTGTTCGCCAACAGCTATCAGGAACACGCGATCTACGCATCGCTGACCCAGCGCTTCTAAAGCAGTCACCGTCATGTACGAGGCCTTCTACGGGCTGGCCAGCAAGCCGTTCCAGCTCAGTCCCGACCCCAGCTTCTACTTCGGCAGCAAGCAGCATCGCCGCGCCAAGGCCTATCTGGACTACGGCGTGCTGCGCAGCGACGGCTTCATCGTCATCACTGGCGAGATCGGCGCCGGCAAGACGACGCTGGTGCGCGGGCTGCTCGACAGCCTGAACCGCAGCAACGTCGTCATCGGCAATGTCGTCACCACCCAGCTGGATGCCGAGGACACGCTGCGCCTGGTGGGCGCGGCCTTCGGCGTGCGGGTCAAGGACCTGCCCAAGAGCGAGCTGCTGATGGCGCTGGAGGCCTTCTTCGTCAGCGAGGCCAGCCGCGGCAAGCGCTGCCTGCTGATCGTCGACGAGGCGCAGAACCTCACCGCACGCGCGGTCGAGGAACTGCGCATGCTGTCCAACTTCCAGTTCGGCAACCAGTCGCTGGTGCAGACCTTCCTGGTCGGGCAGCCGGAGTTCCGCGCCATCCTGCAGCGGCCCGAGATGGAGCAGTTCCGCCAGCGCATCGCGGCGAGCTGCCACATCGGCCCGCTGGACGAGGAGGACACCCAGCGCTACATCGAGCACCGCCTCAAGTGCGCCGGCGCCGCCGGCAAGCCCAGCTTCGACGCCGACGCCTTCACCGCACTGCACCGTGCCAGTCACGGCATCCCGCGCCGCATCAACACGCTGTGCGACCGGCTGCTGCTGCTGGGCTTCATGCACGAGAACCCGCACCTCACCGCGGCCGATGTCGACGAGGTGGTCGAGGACCTGTCCAAGGAATCGGCCTCGGCGCCCGCGCCGGCGCTGCATGCCTCGGAACTCAACGGCCATGCGTCCGGCGCGGAACTGGCGGTCGACCTGGACCTGTCGCGGCTGCGCGCGCGGGTGGGGCAGGGCGGCATGAACGGCGAACTCGGCGCGCTGGCCGACGAACTCGCCGGCCTGGGCCTGGACGGCCAGGACGCGCGGCTGCAGCGCATCGAGGACAGCCTGATGCGACTGGAACGGATCAACCAGCAGACGCTGGCGCTGCTGCAGAAACTGGTGGGAGCGATGCGATGAGCCCGAACCGCACGGTGATCCGCAATGCGATGAGCATCGACGTCGAGGACTACTTCCAGGTCTCGGCCTTCGCGCCCTACATCGCGCGCGGCGACTGGGACGCGCGCGAATGCCGCGTCGAGCGCAACGTCCATCGCATCCTGGACCTGCTCGACGCGAAGGGCGTGAAAGCGACCTTCTTCACGCTGGGCTGGATCGCGCAGCGCTATCCGCAGCTGGTGCGCGAGATCGTCGCGCGCGGCCATGAACTCGCCAGCCACGGCTTCGGCCATGAGCGCGCCAGCGACCTGGACCACGCCTCCTTCCTGAAGGACGTCGGCGACGCGAAGGCGCTGCTCGAGGACCTGGGCGGTGTCGAGGTCAAGGGCTACCGCGCGCCGAGCTTCTCGATCGGCAAGGACAACCTCTGGGCCTTCGACGTGCTGCGCGACTGCGGCTACCGCTACAGCTCCAGCGTCTATCCGATCCAGCACGACCACTACGGCATGCCCGATGCGCCGCGCTTCGCCCACGAGGTGCGCCCCGGCCTGATCGAGGTGCCGGTGACCACGCTGCGCTTCCGGGGCAAGAACTACCCGAGCAGCGGCGGCGGCTGGTTCCGGCTGCTGCCCTACGGCGTCACCCGCTGGATGATCGAGCGCTTCAACCGCATCGAGGGCCGCAGCGCGG
>NZ_VOSR01000523.1:0-2033 GCF_007997345.1 Mitsuaria sp. TWR114 | reverse complement strand
CTGGACCAGCTGCAGCAGCGGCTGGGCGTCGTAGCGCGCCGGGGCGGGCCGGCCCTCCTCGGCATCGAGCACCCAGCGCCACCAGTCGGACAGCGGCACCGGCTTGGGCTGCAGGATCAGCGCGACCAGGAAGCCGTCGAGCATCGAGGCATCGAGCGGCTCCAGCGGCGCCGGGACTTCGTCGAGCAGTGACTGCAGCTCGTCGAGGTCGTCGTCGCTCCAGGGCTCCGGCGGCGCGCTGGGCGCGTCGATCGCGGGGCGGTGAGGCTGCGGACGCGGCCCGTGCGACGGCGTGCCGGCCCTCGCGGGCGAGCCCGAGGTCTTGCTTGCAGGCGGCCGGGGCGCGGACTTCTTGGGAGGCTTGGGCGCGGTCATGGGGCGGGATTATCCGGCGCGCGTGTACGCCGCCTGAAGCGACCCCCGGCACAACCGCGTTGTCCACGACAGCAGCGGCAGGATCCGCGCCGGGGCACGGCGACCGGGATGGCTTGTGTGCGCCGGCGAACGGAAGTCATGGGTCGCGGCGTGAGATCCGCCGCAGTTTTCCGTAATGCGGAGTGCTCCTTACACCTGCTGACCAATTTCCCCAGGTATCCCACCTTGAGGGGATGCCGCGTCCTCAGGGTTCGCCCTAGAGTCCACCTCACGCCTTCCAACGGCGCGGCCTTCAGCCCCGATGGACGGCACCGATCCCAACGACGTCCTTTCTAGGACTTGCAACGCCCGGTCAGCTCCGCTGGTCGGGCGTCCTTTTTTGTGGGTCCGAATCGATCGGCACCGCGCTTACGATGCGCGCCATGCCGACCGTGCCAAGCCCCGCCGTTCTCCGGTTCGACGCCGCCGCCCTGGATGACGCCGAAGCCCTCGTCGCGCTGCGCATCGCCGCGATGCGCGAGAGCCTCGAACGCATCGGCCGCTTCGATCCGCAGCGGGCGCGCGAGCGCTTCCTCTCCAGCTTCGATCCCGAGCGCACGCGCCACATCGTCGTCGACGGGCAGCGCCTTGGCTTCGTCGTCACCACGCAGCAGCCTGGCTGGCTGGCGCTGGATCACCTTTATATCGATCCAGCCTGGCAGGGACGCGGCATCGGCGCCGGCGTGCTCGCCGAGGTCTTCCGCGAAGCGCGAGCACTCGGCCTGCCAGTGCGTGTCGGTGCGCTGAAGCAGAGCGACTCCAACCGCTTCTATCAGCGGCACGGATTCGAGTTGGTGGAAGAGGGCGAGTTCGATCTCTACTACGTGAGGCCTGCGGACTGAGGTCCGCCCTCAACCCTGCCCGCGCCGCTCCGGCTGGTCCTGATGCAGGAACACCGCGAACGTGTCCCACGGCAGCGGTGACTGGATCTGCTTGAGCATCCGTCCCACCTCGCCGCGGTGGTACCCGTCGTGGGTCACAACATGGAAGAGCATCTCCTCGCGCGTCATCGCGCCGCGGCCGCCGTCGGTGAAGGTGAACGCGATGCGCTCGGCCAGTTGCTCGGGCGTGATGGCCGCGACGTACTCCAGCAACCAACGGTCTGACGCCGCATGCGCCGCGCGCAGCGCCTGTGGCGTGGGCGTGTCGACGGTGTTGTTGGCCTCGTAGCCGTGCGGCTGGCCGGTCAGGTGGCCGGTGAAGATCTGGTTGACCACGTAGACGTGATTCAGCACGCGCAGCGCCAGGTGGCGCGCCTCCCCGAACCGCTCGGCATCGAGGTCCTCGATCGCCCGCAGGAACCCGTCGTGGGCCCAGGCCTGGTAGCGGAACAGGGTCGACAGCATCGATGCGGTGCTCATGGGCGCTCCTTGGCAATCGGCCCGGGATGGGCCTCGGCTGGGCGACATCATGACAGCGCCGCTTCCGCCTCGCCGAAGGTCAGCTCGGGGGCACGGCCTCGTCCGGCTGGACGCCGATCACCTCGCAGCTCGCGAGCACCACCCGCAGCTGCGCGGCGGTGAGCTCGGCGACCAGCAGCGGCCGGCCGCCGACCGGCTCGCCCGGGCGCTCGGCACCGCCTGGGCGGTGCGCGGCGATGCCGGCGCGGCGGCCAAGGA
>NZ_VOSR01000522.1:0-12953 GCF_007997345.1 Mitsuaria sp. TWR114 | reverse complement strand
CGAGGGGGTGTCGCGACGCGTGGGGCAGGGGTGTGGCCGAGGGCGATCGGCGCGGGCTCTCGTCCCGTTTTTCGGCCGATGGCCGTCAGGGCGGCAGGCGCATACTCGGCGGCAGCGTCCCGCAGACCGGTCCCGCGAGCCGGCGGACGCGATTCGAATACAGGGAGACCCCATGAGCCGCGACACCCCCTCCGGTTTTACTTTCGATTACGACCGCGCCTTCTCGCGCAATATCGGCTGGGTCACCCGGGATGAACAGCAGCGGCTGCGGCGCGCCCGCGTCGCGGTGGCCGGATTGGGTGGCGTCGGCGGCGCCCATGTACTGACCTTGTCGCGTCTGGGGATCGCCAATTTCAATATCGCCGACTTCGATGAATTCGACGTCCACAACATGAATCGGCAAGCCGCGGCCTTCATGTCGTCGATGGGCCGGCCCAAGATCGAGGTCGTCGCCGAAATGGCCCGCGACATCAATCCGGAAAGCGATATCCGCCTGTTCCGCGACGGCGTCACCGACGCCAACCTCGATGAATTCCTGAAGGATGTCGACGTGTATGTCGACAGCCTCGACTTCTTCGTGCTGGAGGTGCGCCGCAAGGTGTTTCGCCGCTGCCGCGAACTGGGCATTCCCGCGATGACCGCCGCTCCTCTGGGCATGGGCACCGCCTTCCTCTACTTCAGCCCCACCGGGATGAGTTTCGAGGACTATTTCCAGGTCGAGGGCGCGGCGCACGAGGAGCAATATGCGCGCTTCATCGCCGGGGTATCGCCGGCCATGCTCAGCCGGCAGTATCTGGTGGACCCCGAGGCGGTGAATTTCAAGGAACGGCGCGGCCCGTCGACCGGCATGGCCTGCGAGTTGTGCGCCGGCGTCATGGGCACGAATGTGCTGAAGCTGCTGCTGAATCGCGGTCCCTTGCGCGCGGCGCCCTGGGGCATGCATTTCGATGCCTATCGCGGCACGCTCAAGCACACCTGGCGGCCCGGCGGAAATTCCCATCCGCTGCAGCGCCTGCTGATCGCGCTGATCAAGCCGGTGCTCCGCGGGCGCTGAACCGGGGGTTTTCCCGGTCGATCCAGGAGGGATTCGAGGGCCCCCCGCAGGGGGATTCGGGGGGCTCCGCTAGCACGGAATTCCATCACGTCAGGAAGGGATCGCCCTCAGTCCAGGGGGTTCCACACCCGGGCGCGCTGAGGTGCAATCCGGGCAGCTTCCTGCAGGGGTGGACATGTTGAAGAACACTGGACTGAAGATCGCTTCCATCAAGGCGGCACAGACCGCGCTGCTGGCCATCGCCACGGTGCTGGCCGGCTGCTCGACCACCGGCAGCCTGCCGCCCGCGCCGGTGTCCGCCTCGCAGGCCGACTACAGCTACGTGGTCGGCGCCGGCGACAACCTCAACATCATCGTGTGGCGCAATCCGGAGCTGTCGCTGACCGTGCCCGTGCGTCCCGACGGCAAGATCGCCGCCCCGCTGATCGACGAGCTGCCGGTGCAGGGCAAGAACTCGGTCGAGATCGCCCGCGACATCGAGAAGCAGCTCGGCAAGTACGTGCGCGATCCGGTCGTCACCGTGATCGTCACCAGCTTCATCGGCCCGTACAGCGAGCAGATCCGCGTCGTGGGCGAGGCCGCCAAGCCGCAGTTCCTGCCCTACAAGCAGAAGATGACGCTGCTGGACGTGATGATCGCCGTCGGCGGCCTGACCGATTTCGCGGCCGGCAACTCCGCCACCATCCTGCGCACCGCCGAGGGCAACAAGCAGTACTCGGTGCGTCTGAAGGACCTGATCCGTCGCGGCGACGTCTCCGCCAACGTCGAGATGCGCCCGGGCGACATCCTGATCATTCCGCAGAGCTTCTTCTGACCGCCGCCCGGTCGGTCCGCGCGCCCGCGGCGCGACGGCCCGGTCCGGTCCCGGCCAGTCCCGCCCGTTTCCCGAAGTACCGGCCCGTTCCCGACCGGGCCTCGACCGGCGCCGACGCCGGCGCAACCGAGATCGCCGCATGGATTCCCTCATCGCGCAATTGATGGCCGTCTTCAAGCGGATGTGGCGCTACCGCTGGCCGGGGCTGATCGCCGCCTGGCTGGTGGGCATCGCCGCCGCCATCGTGGTGTTCGTCGTGCCCGACCGCTACGAGGCCAGCGCCCGCGTCTACGTGGACACCCAATCCATCCTCAAGCCGCTGATGTCCGGCATGGCCGTGCTGACCAACACCGAGCAGCAGGTCAACATGCTCAGCCGCACGCTGATCAGCCGCCCCAACGTCGAGAAGCTGGTCCGCATGGCCGACCTGGACCTCAAGGCCACCAGCAAGTCCGACCAGGAAGCGCTGATCGACCGGGTCACGCGCAACCTCTCGATCCAGACCGCCGGCAACTCGGCCAACAACCTGTACCTGCTGTCCTACCGCGACTCCTCGCCGGAGATCTCCAAGAAGGTCGTCGCCTCGCTGCTGTCGATCTTCATGGAGTCCAGCCTGGGCGCCAGCCGCAAGGACAGCACCACCGCCGCGGCCTTCCTGAACGAGCAGATCAAGACCTACGAGACCAAGCTCGAGGAGGCCGAAGCGCGGCGCAAGGAATTCCGGCTGCGCAACCTGCAGCTGACGCAGGCCGACGGCAAGGACGCCGCGTCGCGCCTGGCCGAGGCCAGCAACCAGCTCGAGGCCGCCCGGCTGCAGCTGCGCGAGGCGATGAACGCCCGCGACGCCGCCCGGCTGCAGATCGAGATGGAGCGCAAGCGCAGCCAGCCCGGCACCAGCCTGCAGAGCCTGATGCAGGAGAGCTCGCAGAAGTTCGCGACGCCCGAGCTGGACAACCGCATCGCCGAGCTCAAGCGCAGCCTGGACCAGCTGCAGCAGCGCTACACCGACCAGCATCCGGACATCGTCAACATCAAGCGCCAGATCCGCGACCTGGAAGAGCAGCGCAAGCGGGAAGTGGCCGACCTGCAGAAGGCCGCGCTGGCCAACCCGGTGCCCACCGGCGGCCCCAATGACAGCCTGGCCAACCAGGAGCTGGCCCGCATCCTGGCCGCCAAGGAGGTCGAGGTGGCGCAGATCCGCGCCCGCGTCGACGAATTCGGCGCGCGCTACGCCTCCGCGCAGGGCGCGATCAAGCTGGCGCCGCAGCTCGAGGCCGAGTTCGCCCAGCTCAACCGCGACTACGACATCATCAAGAAGAACTACCAGGAGATGGTGGAGCGCCGCGAATCGGCCTCGCTGTCGACCGACCTGGACAACACCTCGGGCGTCGCCGACTTCCGCATCATCGACCCGCCGCGCGCCTCGCCCAAGCCGGTGGCGCCGAACCGGCTGATGCTGCTGGCCGCCGGCATGGTGGTGGCGCTCGGCGCCGGCCTGGTCACCGCCTTCGCGGCCAGCCAGATCCGCCCGGTGTTCCACGACCTCAACGAACTGCGCCACCGACTGGAGCTGCCGATCCTGGGCGCCGTCTCGCGCCAGGAAACGCCGGAGGACCGGCGCCGCGTCAAGGTGGACCTGCTGCGCTTCGGCGTCGCGTCGGGCAGCCTGGTCAGCCTGTACGCCATGGGCCTGATCGGCATGGCCATCTGGATCAGCCGCCAGGCCGGGTGAGGGGAGTTTTCGCATGACGAGCCTGATCGAACAAGCCGCGCAGCGGCTCGAGCAACTCAAGCAGGCCGGCGTCGACGTCGGCCTGGCCACCGCGGCCGCGCCGGCGGTGACGCCGACACCAACCTCGGCGTCGGCCGCGCCCGCGACCGTGGTGCCGATCCCGGCCCCGGCGGTGATCCGATCGCCCGGCGACGTGAGTTCCAAGCGGGTCGAGCTCGACCTGGACGCGCTCGCGGCGCAGGGCTTCCTGACGCCGAACGCGCCGCGCACGGTGATGGCGGACCAGTACCGCAACATCAAGCGCCCGCTGATCCGCAACGCGATGAACAAGGGTGCCTCGACCCTCAATCACGCCAACCTGATCATGGTGACCAGCGCGCTGCCCGGCGAGGGCAAGAGCTTCACCTCCCTGAACCTGGCCATGTCGATCGCGGCCGAGTTCGACAACACCGTGATGCTGGTCGACGCCGACGTCGCCCGCCCGTCGATGCTGCGCATGCTGGGCCTGCCGCCCGGCCCCGGCCTGCTGGACGTGCTGGAGAAGGAGGCCGACATGGCCAGCGTCCTGCTCAAGACCAACGTCGACAAGCTGACGCTGCTGCCCAGCGGCCGCCCGCACTCGCGCGCCACCGAGCTGCTGGCCAGCGACGCGATGAGCGCGTTGCTGGACGACATGGCCAAGCGTTATCCGGACCGGATCATCATCTTCGACAGCCCGCCGCTGCTGCTGACCACCGAGTCGCGGGTGCTGGCCACGCACATGGGCCAGGTCGTCATCGTCGTGCAGGCCGAGCGCACGCCGCAGAGCGCGGTGCAGCAGGCCGTCGCGGCCATCGAGCACTGCCCGCTCAAGATGCTGCTGCTCAACCAGGCCAGCAACAAGCGCAGTAGCGGCTACGGCTATGGCTACGGCTACGGGTATGGCTACGGTTACGGCTATGGCCAGGCCGACGGCCAGGGCGACGCGCAACCCGGCGCGGACCGGGCCTGACACGATGACGCGGGCCTTCGACCTTCGCCGCCGGCCGCTGTCCCGGGTCGCCCTGGCCGCGCTGGGCCTGGTCGCCGCCGTGGCGCAGGCGCCCGCCGTCGCGCAGGAGGAGGCCGCGTCCGCCGGCGGATCGCGCAAGGGCATCGCGGTGATCCCGCGGATCAGCGTCTCGGAGACCTGGACCGACAACCTCGCGCTGTCGCCCGACAACTCGCGCGACCGCGCCTTCATCACCACCGTCTCGCCGGGGGTGACGATCGCCAGCAGCAGCGGCGCGATCCGCGGCAGCTTCGACTACACGCTCGACGGCATCGTCTACGCCAAGAGCGAGCGCGACAGCCGGCTCCAGAACCAGCTCAGCACCCGCTTCACCGCGGAGCTGGTGCAGACGGCGCTGTACGTCGACGTCACCGGCAACATCAGCCAGCAGGCGATCTCGGCCTTCGGCCAGCAGTCGCCCGACGGCACGCTGGACAGCCCCAACCGCACCGAGACCCGCATGCTGCAGGTCTCGCCGTACTGGCGCGGGCGGCTGGGCAGCGCCGCGACCTTCGAGCTGCGGGCCACCGGCCAGATGCGCGACTCCAGCGAGGGCGGTGCCGGCGCGGCCAGCGGCAGCGGCAACAGCAAGGAAGGCTCGCTGATGCTGAACCTGGCCGGCCCGGCCGGGCGCCAGCTCAACTGGGGGCTCAACGCCTCCACCAGCCGCATGCATTTCGAGCAGACCGGCATCGACTACCGCACCACCAGCGTGGTGGGCTCGTTGAACTGGGTGCCCGACATCGACTGGATGCTGGGCGTCACTGGCGGGCGCGAGCGCAGCGACTACTTCGGCCCGGAGACCACCTCGGTCTACGGCGCCAACCTGCGCTGGTCGCCGGGGCCGCGGACCAAGCTGGCCGCCGACTGGCAGCACCACAGCTACGGCAACAGCCACAACCTGAGCTTCGAGCACCGCATGTCGCAGCTCGCGCTGCGGGTCAACAGCAGCCAGAGCGTCAACACCGGCGAGACGCCGACGCAGGCCACCAACTACCAGCTGCTGGACCTGCAGTTCAGCGGCACCGAGCCGGACCCGGTCAAGCGCGACGCGCTGGTGCGCGCGCTGCTGGCGGCGCTGGGCCTGAGCCCGAACTCGTTCAGCGGCGCCGGTTTCCTGAGCAACACCGCGACGCTGCAGCGCCGCACCGACGTGTCGCTGATCTGGAGCGGCCCGCGGCTCACCACGACCTTCAGCGCCAACGACAACAACAGCCGGCGCATCAACACCGCCCCGACGGGCAGCGGCGACCTGGCCCTGACCGACCGGGTGCGCCAGCGCGGCGCGACGGTTTCGGTCGGCTACCGCCTCACCCCGCTGGCCAATGCCAACCTGAGCTACTCGCGGCAGAACTCCCGCGGCGACGGCGTCGGTGGCAACGACATGCGGTCGCTGACCGCCAACCTCACGCTCCGGCTGGGGCCGCGCAGCGATGCCGCCTTCGGCCTGCGCCAGACGAAGTTCGACGACACCAGCCTGTTCGCCAACAGCTATCAGGAACACGCGATCTACGCATCGCTGACCCAGCGCTTCTAAAGCAGTCACCGTCATGTACGAGGCCTTCTACGGGCTGGCCAGCAAGCCGTTCCAGCTCAGTCCCGACCCCAGCTTCTACTTCGGCAGCAAGCAGCATCGCCGCGCCAAGGCCTATCTGGACTACGGCGTGCTGCGCAGCGACGGCTTCATCGTCATCACTGGCGAGATCGGCGCCGGCAAGACGACGCTGGTGCGCGGGCTGCTCGACAGCCTGAACCGCAGCAACGTCGTCATCGGCAATGTCGTCACCACCCAGCTGGATGCCGAGGACACGCTGCGCCTGGTGGGCGCGGCCTTCGGCGTGCGGGTCAAGGACCTGCCCAAGAGCGAGCTGCTGATGGCGCTGGAGGCCTTCTTCGTCAGCGAGGCCAGCCGCGGCAAGCGCTGCCTGCTGATCGTCGACGAGGCGCAGAACCTCACCGCACGCGCGGTCGAGGAACTGCGCATGCTGTCCAACTTCCAGTTCGGCAACCAGTCGCTGGTGCAGACCTTCCTGGTCGGGCAGCCGGAGTTCCGCGCCATCCTGCAGCGGCCCGAGATGGAGCAGTTCCGCCAGCGCATCGCGGCGAGCTGCCACATCGGCCCGCTGGACGAGGAGGACACCCAGCGCTACATCGAGCACCGCCTCAAGTGCGCCGGCGCCGCCGGCAAGCCCAGCTTCGACGCCGACGCCTTCACCGCACTGCACCGTGCCAGTCACGGCATCCCGCGCCGCATCAACACGCTGTGCGACCGGCTGCTGCTGCTGGGCTTCATGCACGAGAACCCGCACCTCACCGCGGCCGATGTCGACGAGGTGGTCGAGGACCTGTCCAAGGAATCGGCCTCGGCGCCCGCGCCGGCGCTGCATGCCTCGGAACTCAACGGCCATGCGTCCGGCGCGGAACTGGCGGTCGACCTGGACCTGTCGCGGCTGCGCGCGCGGGTGGGGCAGGGCGGCATGAACGGCGAACTCGGCGCGCTGGCCGACGAACTCGCCGGCCTGGGCCTGGACGGCCAGGACGCGCGGCTGCAGCGCATCGAGGACAGCCTGATGCGACTGGAACGGATCAACCAGCAGACGCTGGCGCTGCTGCAGAAACTGGTGGGAGCGATGCGATGAGCCCGAACCGCACGGTGATCCGCAATGCGATGAGCATCGACGTCGAGGACTACTTCCAGGTCTCGGCCTTCGCGCCCTACATCGCGCGCGGCGACTGGGACGCGCGCGAATGCCGCGTCGAGCGCAACGTCCATCGCATCCTGGACCTGCTCGACGCGAAGGGCGTGAAAGCGACCTTCTTCACGCTGGGCTGGATCGCGCAGCGCTATCCGCAGCTGGTGCGCGAGATCGTCGCGCGCGGCCATGAACTCGCCAGCCACGGCTTCGGCCATGAGCGCGCCAGCGACCTGGACCACGCCTCCTTCCTGAAGGACGTCGGCGACGCGAAGGCGCTGCTCGAGGACCTGGGCGGTGTCGAGGTCAAGGGCTACCGCGCGCCGAGCTTCTCGATCGGCAAGGACAACCTCTGGGCCTTCGACGTGCTGCGCGACTGCGGCTACCGCTACAGCTCCAGCGTCTATCCGATCCAGCACGACCACTACGGCATGCCCGATGCGCCGCGCTTCGCCCACGAGGTGCGCCCCGGCCTGATCGAGGTGCCGGTGACCACGCTGCGCTTCCGGGGCAAGAACTACCCGAGCAGCGGCGGCGGCTGGTTCCGGCTGCTGCCCTACGGCGTCACCCGCTGGATGATCGAGCGCTTCAACCGCATCGAGGGCCGCAGCGCGGTCTTCTATTTCCATCCGTGGGAGATCGATCCGGCGCAGCCGCGCATCCCCGGCATCGACGCGAAGACGCGCTTCCGCCATTACGTCAACATCGACCGCACCGAGTCGCGCATCGCGCAGCTGCTCGGCGACTTCGCCTGGGCGCGGATGGACGAGCTCTTCCTGGCGCCGGCCGGCGCCGAGCGGCAGGCGGCATGAGCGCGGCAGCACCGGCCCTCCCGGACGTCGACACGCAGCGCGGCGCCCCGGCCTCCGCCCACGCATCCTCCGGAGCGGGCGCGGCGGCCCCACTGGAGGTCAAGCAGCTGCGCGTCGACGACGCCGCCACGGCGCGGCGCTGGGACGACTTCGTGCGCGGCTGCCCGTCCGCGACCTTCTTCCATCTCTCGGGCTGGCAGCGCGTCATCCAGCGCCAGTTCAAGCACCGCTGCTTCTTCTTCTACGTCGAGCGCGACGGGCGCATCGAAGGCGTGCTGCCGCTGGCCGAGGTCAAGAGCCGGCTGTTCGGCCATGCGCTGGTGAGCCTGCCCTTCGCCGTCTATGGCGGCGTGGCCGCCGAGACGCCCGAGGCGGCGACCACCTGGAGCAGATGGCGCAGCGCCTGTGCCAGACGCTGTCGCCCGATCACCTGGAGCTGCGCAACATCCAGCGCCGTCACCAGGACTGGCCGCACCAGGACCTGTACGTCACCTTCCGCAAGGAGATCCTCGAGGACGAGGAGGCCAACATGCTGGCCATCCCGCGCAAGCAGCGCGCGATGGTGCGCAAGGGCATCAAGAACGCGCTGAAGGCGGAGATCGACCGCGACGTGAAGCGCTTCTTCGCGCTGTACGCGGACAACGTCCATCGCCACGGCACGCCGGCGATGCCGCGGCGCTACTTCCAGGCGCTGCTGGACGAGTTCGGCGACGCGGCCGAGGTGCTGATCGTCACCGGCCCGCAGGGCGAGCCGCTGTCCGGCGTGCTGAGCTTCTACTTCCGTGACGAGGTGCTGCCGTACTACGCCGGCGACGCGGTCGCGGCGCGCGACCTGGCCGCCAACGACTTCAAGTACTGGGAGCTGATGCGCCGCGCCTGCGCGCGCGGGCTCAAGGTCTTCGACTACGGCCGCAGCAAGCAGGGCACCGGCAGCTACGCGTTCAAGAAGAACTGGGGCTTCGAGCCGACGCCGCTGAACTACGAGTACCGCCTCTACAAGCGCGACGCGGTGCCGCAGAACAACCCCAGCAATGCCAAGTACCAGCTGATGATCAAGGCCTGGCGCCGGCTGCCGATCGGCGTGGCCAACTGGCTCGGGCCGCACATCGTGCGCAGCCTCGGCTGAGGAGGGCGCCGTGGCCGACATCCTCTACCTGGTCCACCGCCTGCCGTATCCGCCCAACAAGGGCGACAAGCTGCGCTCGTACCACCTGCTCAAGCACCTGACCGCGCAGCACCGGGTGTGGCTGGGCACCTTCGTCGACGATGCCGAGGACTGGGCCCATGTGCCGGCGCTGCAAGCGCAGTGCGAGGAGGTCTTCGCCGCCGACCTGAACCCGCTGCTGGCGCGCGTGGCCAGCCTGCGCGGCCTGGCCACCGGCGAGGCGCTGAGCCTGCCCTACTACCGCCACCGCGCGATGCGCGACTGGATCGCGCAGCTCGCGCGGCGCCAGCGCTTCGACGCGGTCGTGGTGTTCTCGTCGACGATGGCGCAGTACGCCGAGCAGCTGCGCGAGATCGCGGGCCCGGTGCCGATGCTGATCGACTTCGTCGACGTGGACTCGGCCAAGTGGACCGACTACGCCAAGGCGCACCGCTGGCCGATGTCGTGGCTGTATCGCCGCGAGGGCCGCGAGCT
Source organism: Mitsuaria sp. TWR114 (assembly GCF_007997345.1). NCBI lineage: Bacteria > Pseudomonadati > Pseudomonadota > Betaproteobacteria > Burkholderiales > Sphaerotilaceae > Roseateles > Mitsuaria sp. TWR114. The sequence continues at coordinate 3,179 of NZ_VOSR01000522.1, read as the reverse complement.
GCTCGCCTACGAGCGCCGCGTCGCCGAGCAGGCGCGCTGCTCCTTCTTCGTCACCGAGGGCGAGAAGGCGCTGTTCCAGCGTCTGTCCGCCACCGGCGCGCCGATCGAGGCGCTGAGCAACGGCGTCGACAGCGGCTACTTCGCGCCGCTGCCGCAGCAGGCCAACCCCTTCGAGGCGGACGAGCTGCCGCTGGTCTTCACCGGCGCGATGGACTACTGGCCCAACGTCGACGCGGTGCAGTGGTTCACCGCCGAGGTGCTGCCGCAGCTGCGCCAGCGCTGGCCGACGCTGCGCTTCACCATCGTCGGGCGCGCGCCGACGCCGGCGGTGCTGGCGCTGGCCGGCGACGCGGTGCGTGTCACCGGCACGGTGCCGGACGTGCGGCCCTACCTGCAGCACGCGGCCGCGGTGGTGGCGCCGCTGCGGCTGGCGCGGGGCGTGCAGAACAAGATCCTGGAGGCGATGGCCGTCGGCCGGCCGGTGGTGGCGGCGCGCAGCTGCGTCGAGGCGCTGGGCGCCGATGGCGTGCTGGCCGGCCAGGACCTGCTCTCGGCCGACAGCGCCGCCGATTACCTCGAGCTGGTCCACGCGCTGCTGAGCGCACCCGCGCGCGCCCAAGCCATCGGCCAGCAGGCCCGCGAGCGGGTGCTGCGCCAGTTCAGCTGGCAGGCCCATCTGGCCAAGCTCGACGGCTACCTGCCGCGCGAGACGGCGCAGGGACAGGCGGCATGAGCGCAGCGCAGGGCCGTCCCAAGCAAGCTCGCGTCCCCTCGGGGGACCGACTGCGGCTGGCCGCGGGCGAGGGGCTCACATGAGCGCAACCACCCCGTCGGCGCTTGGCGAGCGGGGCATTCCCTCGGCGTGGCGTCGCCCACTCGCGGTGCTGGTCCTGCTGACCATCGCGCTGCTGCTGCTGTACCGCCACACTGCGCTGGGCATGGTCACCATCTGGTGGCGCTCCGGCACCTTCACCCATGCCTTCCTGGTGCCGCCGATCGCGCTGTGGCTGGCCTGGCGCCGGAGCGAAATGGTCGCGCCGCTGACGCCGCGGCCGGTGCCCTGGCTGGCGCTGCCGATCGCGCTGCTGGGCGCGATCTGGCTGTTCGCCGACTTCGCCGCGATCAACGCCGCCACCCAGTTCGCGCTGGTGGCCATGCTGGTGCTGCTGGTGCCGGCGGTGCTGGGCTGGCGCGTCGCGCGCGAGATGGCCTTCCCGCTGGGCTTCCTCTTCTTCTGCGTCCCGGTGGGCGAGTTCCTGCTGCCGCAGCTGATGGACTGGACGGCGAAGTTCACCGTCCTCGCGCTGCGGCTCAGCGGCCTGCCGGTCTACCAGGAAGGCCTGCAGTTCATCATCCCGAGCGGCCAGTGGTCCGTCGTCGAGGCCTGCTCCGGCGTGCGCTACCTGATCGCCTCGGCGATGGTGGGCACGCTCTACGCCTACCTCAGCTACCACTCGACGCGGCGTCGCCTGGGCTTCATCGCCTTCGCGCTGGCGCTGCCGCTGGTGGCGAACTGGGCCCGCGCCTACCTGATCGTCATGATCGGCCATCTGTCGGGCAACACCCTGGCGGTGGGCGTGGACCACCTGATCTACGGCTGGCTGTTCTTCGGCGTCGTGATGCTGGCGATGTTCCTGATCGGCGCGCGCTGGTCGCAGCCGGAGTTGCCGCTGGTCCCACCGGCCCGCGAGGCCGCCGCGCCCGCGACCCTGGCCAGGGGCTGGGGCGCGACCGTCGCCGTGCTGCTGGCCGTCGCACTGCCCGTGGCCGCGGGGGCCTGGCTGCGCCAGGGCCACTCGGCCCCGATCGACACGCTGCCCGCCGTGGCCGCGGCACCGGGCTGGCAGGCCCAGGTCGTGCCCTCGGACGCGTGGACGCCCGACTTCGAAGGCGCCAATGCCACGCGCCACCAGCAGTTCACCGGACCGGCGAACCAGCCGCGCGTGGGCCTGCACCTGCAGTATTTCCGCGACCAGGACTACGAACGCAAGCTGGTGAGCTCCAGCAACGCGGTCGTGTCGCCGGAGAACAAGCAGTGGGCCGTGACCGACCGCGGCACGGTGGACGTCGTGCCGGCCGGCGCGGACGGCCGCGCCGCCGCGGCGATCCCGCTGCTGAGCACGCAGGTGCGCGCGTCCTCGCTGGACGCGGTGACCGCGCCGCGGATGCTGATGTGGCATGTCTACTGGATCAATGGCCGTCCGATGACCAGCGCCTGGCGCGCGCGGGTCTGGGGCGCGCTGGAGCGGCTGCGCGGGCAGGGCGACGACGCCGCGCTGGTGCTGGTCTACACCGAGGCCGACGAGCAGGCGCCGCGCCGGCTCGAGGCCTTCCTGCGCCAGCACTGGGCCGCGATCGACGCCGAGCTGCGCCAGGTGCGCGATGCCGGCCAGCGCGGTGCGGCAACGGGAGCCGCGCGATGAGCGCCGGCATGAGCGTCGAGCGCGCGATGGCCGTGGCCGACGAGCGGCCGCTGGTGCTGCACGTGATGTACCGCTTCGACACCGGCGGTCTCGAGAACGGCGTGGTGAACCTGATCAACCACATGCCGGCGAAGGACTATCGGCACGCGATCGTCGCGCTGACCGAGGTCACCGATTTCCGCAAGCGCCTGCAGCGCGACGACGTCGAGTGCTATGCGCTGAACAAGCCGCCGGGGCAGGGCTTCTGGCTCTACCCGAAGCTGTACCGCTTGTTCCGCACGCTCAAGCCCGCGATCGTGCACAGCCGCAATCTGGCGGCGCTGGAGGTGCAGCTGCCGGCCTGGGCCGCGCGCGTGCCGGTGCGCATCCACGGCGAGCATGGCCGCGACGTCGGCGACCTGGACGGCCGCAACCGCGCCTACCAGCGCGTGCGCCGCTTCTACAAGCCCTTCGTCTCGCACTACATCGCGCTGTCGCGCGACCTGGGCGAGTACCTCACCGGCCCGGTCGGCGTGCCGCCGGCGCGCGTGAGCCAGTTCGTCAATGGCGTCGACACGCAGCGCTTCCAGCGTCAGCGAGCCGAGCCCATTCCCGGCTGCCCCTTCGATCCGGCCGTGCACTGGCTGATCGGCACCGTGGGCCGCATGGCGCCGGTCAAGGACCAGCTGATGCTGACGCGCGCCTTCATCGCAATGATCGGCGCGGCCCCGGAGCTGCGCGAGCGCGCGCGTCTGGTGCTGGTCGGCGACGGTCCGC
>NZ_VOSR01000521.1:0-15123 GCF_007997345.1 Mitsuaria sp. TWR114 | reverse complement strand
CACTGCCTTTTTCGAGGCTCCCGAGCCCACACCTCATGTCCGACGCCGATATCCGCATTCGCGGGGCCCGCCAGCACAACCTCAAGAACCTCGACCTGGATCTGCGCACCGGCGAGCTGACCGTGGTGACCGGTCCCAGCGGATCGGGCAAGTCCAGCCTGGTCTTCGACACCCTCTACGCCGAAGGCCAGCGCCGCTACGTCGAAACCTTCTCGGCCTACGCCCGCCAGTTCCTGGACCGGATGGACCGCCCGGCCGTCGACAAGGTGGAGGGCGTGCCGCCCGCCATCGCGATCGACCAGACCAACCCGGTCCGCACCAGCCGCTCCACCGTCGGCACGATGACGGAGCTCAACGACCATCTGAAGCTGCTGTTCGCGCGCGGCGCGGACCTCTTCGACCGCGACACCGCGCTGCCGGTGCGCCACGACACGCCGCAGACCATCCACGCCGAGCTGCTGGCGCGCACCGTCGACGGCGATCCGCGCCTGGTGCTGACCTTCCCGGTCGAGCTGCCGGAGACCGTCAGCGCCGGCGAGGTCGAGCAGTGGCTCTCCGCCTCCGGCTTCACGCGGGTGCAGTCGGAGCGCGTCGTCAACGGCCGCAAGGTGCTGGACGTGGTGGCCGACCGCTTCCGCATGCAGGGCGTCGAGCAGTCCCGCGCGATGGAAGCGATCGAGCTGGCGCTCAAGCGCGGCAGCGGCCGCATGACGGTCTACGTGCTGCCGACCGAGGAGGGTGCCGAGCCGGTGCTCTGGCGCTACTCGACCGGCCTGCATTGCCCGGAGAGCGACATCCGCTACGCCGACCCGCAGCCGGCGCTGTTCTCGTTCAACTCGGCGATGGGCGCGTGCGAGACCTGCCGCGGTTTCGGCCGCGTGATCGGCGTGGACCTGGGCCTGGTGATCCCCGACGAGCGCAAGACGCTGCGCGGCGGCGCGATCAAGCCGATGCAGACGCCGGCCTGGAAGGAATGCCAGGACGACCTGCTGAAGTACGCCGGCGATGCCGGCATCCCGCGCGACACCGCGTGGAGCCAGATGACGCAGGCGCAGCGCGACTGGGTCATCGAAGGCAGCCCGAACTGGAACGGCAACTGGAACAAGCAGTGGTACGGCGTCCGCCGGTTCTTCGATTACCTGGAGAGCAAGGCCTACAAGATGCACATCCGGGTGCTGCTGTCCAAGTACCGCAGCTACACGGAATGCCCGGCCTGCCGCGGCGCGCGCCTCAAGACCGAGGCGCTGCTGTGGCGCATCGGTTCCAAGGCGCTGGCCGACGCGGCACTGCCGGCCGCGCAGCGCTTCATGCCGGAGGGCGTGAAGTGGACGCGCGCGCAGCTCGAGGCGTTGCCGGGCCTGTCGGTCCATGACCTGATGCAGCTGCCGATCCACCGGCTCAGACGCTTCATGGACGAGCTCCAGTTGCCGGGCTCGATGCTCGACGAGGCGCTGAAGCTGCTGCTCGACGAGATCCGCAACCGGCTCAAGTACCTGGTCGACGTCGGCATCGGCTACCTGACGCTGGACCGCCAGAGCCGCACGCTGTCCGGCGGCGAGGTGCAGCGCATCAACCTGACCACGGCGCTGGGGACCTCGCTGGTCAACACGCTGTTCGTGCTGGACGAGCCCAGCATTGGCCTGCACCCGCGCGACATGAACCGCATCGTCGAGGCGATGCAGCGCCTGCGCGACGCGGGCAACACGCTGGTGGTCGTCGAGCACGACCCGGCGGTGATGCTGGCGGCGGACCGGCTCATCGACATGGGCCCCGGCCCCGGCCAGCAGGGCGGCCAGATCGTCTTCGACGGCACGCCGGAACAGATCCGCGCCGCCGACACGCTGACCGGCGCCTACCTCGGCGCGCGCAGGCACGTGGGCATGGGCCTGAAGCGCGTCGTCGAGGAGAACACGCCGCGACTGATCCTCGAGGGCGCGCGCGAGCACAACCTCAAGAACGTCAGCGTCGAGTTCCCGCTGCAGCGCATGGTGGCGGTCACCGGCGTGTCGGGCTCGGGCAAGAGCACGCTGATGCAGGACGTGCTGTATCCGGCGCTGGCGCGCTGGTTCGGCCAGGCCACCGAGGCGCCGGGCGCGCATGACCGGCTCCTGGGCGCGGACTGGCTGGCCGACGCGGTCTTCGTCGACCAGTCGCCGATCGGCAAGACGGCGCGCTCGAACCCGGCCAGCTACGTCGGCGTGTTCGACGAGATCCGCAAGCGCTTCGCCGACACGCCGATGGCCAGGGAGCGCAGCTACGGCGCCGGCATGTTCAGCTTCAACGCTGGCGACGGCCGTTGTCCGACCTGCGGCGGCTCGGGCTTCGAGCACGTCGAGATGCAGTTCCTGTCCGACGTCTACCTGCGCTGCCCCGACTGCGACGGCAAGCGCTTCCGCGCCGAGCTGCTCGAGGTCAAGCTGGAGCGCGCCGGGCGGCAGCTCAGCGTCTCCGACGTGCTGGACCTGACGGTGGCCGAGGCGCTGGGCGTCTTCAAGGACGACCGCGAGGTGCTGAACAAGCTGCAGCCGCTGTCGGATGTCGGCCTGGACTACCTGACGCTGGGGCAGCCGGTGCCGACGCTGTCGGGCGGCGAGGCCCAGCGGTTGAAGCTGGCGGGATACCTCGCGGAGGCGGCCTCGAAGCCGCGCCAGGCGACCGCGACCAAGGGCACCCTGTTCCTCTTCGACGAGCCGACCACGGGCCTGCACTTCGACGACATCGCCAAGCTCATGCGCGCCATGCGCAAGCTGCTGTCGGCGGGGCATTCGCTGATCCTGATCGAGCACAACCTGGACGTGATCCGCGCGTCGGACTGGGTCATCGATCTCGGGCCCGAGGGCGGCGAGGACGGCGGCCTGGTCGTCGCGGTCGGCACGCCGGAGACGCTGAAGGACCATCCGACCTCGCACACCGCGCAGGCGCTGCGCGAGTACGCGGCCGAGATGGACCGCGCGCCGGTCAAGGTCGCCGAAGGCAAGCCGCTGCAATCGCTGCTGCGCCAGCGCCGCAAGGCCGATGAAGCGATCCGCATCGTCAACGCGCGCGAGCACAACCTGAAGTCGGTCGACGTCAGCATCCCGCGCGGCAAGTTCAACGTCGTGACCGGCGTGTCGGGCTCCGGCAAGAGCACGCTGGCCTTCGACATCCTGTTCAACGAGGGCCAGCGCCGCTATCTCGAATCGCTGAACGCCTATGCGCGCTCGATCGTGCAGCCGGCGGGCCGGCCCGAGGTCGACGCGGTCTGGGGCATTCCGCCGACGGTCGCGATCGAGCAGCGCCTGTCGCGCGGCGGGCGCAAGAGCACGGTGGCGACCACGACCGAGGTCTGGCACTTCCTGCGCCTGCTCTACGTGAAGCTCGGCGTGCAGCACTGCGCCAACGACGGCACGCCGGTGAAGCCGCAGAGCGTCGAGGCCATCGCCGCGCAGCTGCTGCGCGACTACAAGGGCCGGCACATCGGGCTGCTCGCGCCGCTGGTGGTCAATCGCAAGGGCGTCTACACCGACCTGGCGAAGTGGGCGAAGCAGCGCGGCTACACCCACCTGCGCGTCGACGGCGAGTTCCTGCCGACCAGTCCGTGGCCGCGGCTGGACCGCTTCAAGGAACACACGATCGAACTGCCGGTGGGCGACATGACCGTCACGCCGGAGACCGAGGCCGAGTTGCGCGAGCTGCTGGCCAAGGCGCTGGACCACGGCAAGGGCGTGGTGCATGTGCTGTCGCCGCTGGACGGACTGCACGACGCGCTGCGCAATGCGAAGCCGACGCGCGGCATCGGCGAGCTGCGGGTGTTCTCCACCAAGCGCGCCTGCCCGCAGTGCGGCACGAGTTATCCGGAACTGGATCCGCGGCTGTTCAGCTACAACTCCAAGCACGGCTGGTGCACCACCTGCGTCGGCACCGGCCTGGCGCTGACGCGCGAGCAGCGCAAGGCCCTGGACGACAGCCAGCAGGACAAGGACAACCGCGGCCGTGAACAGAGCTTCCCCGCCGAGGAGGCCGAGATCGAGGACCTGAGCGACGCGCCGTGCCCTGACTGCCATGGCTCGCGCCTGAATCCGGTGGCGCGCGCGGTGACCTTCGAGCACGAGACGATCGCGGCGGTGGCCTCGTGGAGCGTGACCGAGGCCCGCCAGTGGATCGCCGGCCTGACGCTGACCGGCCGCGACGCGGAGATCGCGCGCGACGTGGTCAGCGAGATCAAGGGCCGGCTGGAGTTCCTCGAGGAAGTGGGGCTGGGCTACCTGACGCTGGATCGCGCGGCGCCGACGCTCTCCGGGGGCGAGGCGCAGCGGATCCGCCTGGCGGCGCAGCTCGGCAGCAACCTGCAGGGCGTGTGCTACGTGCTGGACGAGCCGACGATCGGCTTGCATCCGCGCGACAACCAGATCCTGTTGAAGGCGCTGTCGACGCTGGGCGACAAGGGCAACACGCTGGTGGTCGTCGAGCATGACGAGGACACGATCCGGCGCGCCGATCACATCATCGACATCGGCCCGAGCGCGGGCAAGCGCGGCGGCCGCGTGATCGCCGAGGGCACGGCCGAGCAGATCGCGAAGAACCCCGATTCGCTGACGGGCCGCTTCCTGTCCAAGCCGCTGGTGCATCCGCTCAAGGAGCGCCGCGAGATGGACGCCGACGCGCCCAAGCTGACGGTGCTCAACGCGGCGCTGCACAACCTGCGCGGCGTCACGGTGGACGTGCCGCTGCACCGGCTGGTGGGCATCACGGGGGTGTCGGGCTCGGGCAAGTCGACGCTCGCGCGGGACGTGCTGCTGGCCAACATGGCGGCGGCGGTGCCGCTGCGCCGGGCGCCGTCGACCTGGCTGGGCTGCGACGCCATCGAGGGCCATCAGCAGGTGGACCGGGTGCTGGAGGTCGACCAGACGCCGATCGGCAAGACGCCGCGCAGCTGCCCGGCGACCTACATCGGCTTCTGGGACGCGATCCGCAAGCTGTTCGCCGAGACGCTGGAGGCGAAGGCCCGCGGGTATGGTCCGGGCCGCTTCAGCTTCAACACCGGCGAAGGCCGCTGCCCGGGCTGTGAAGGGCAGGGCATGCGCACCATCGCGATGAGCTTCCTGCCGGACGTGAAGGTGCTCTGCGACCAGTGCCATGGGCAGCGCTTCAATCCGGAGACGCTGGCGGTGAGCTGGCGCGGCAAGAGCATCGGCGAGGTGCTGCAGATGGAGGTGGACGAGGCGGTGGAGTTCTTTGCCGCGATGACCTCGATCGCGCATCCGCTGAAGCTGCTGCAGGACGTGGGGCTGGGCTACCTGACGCTGGGTCAGCCGAGCCCGACGCTGTCGGGCGGCGAAGCGCAGCGGATCAAGCTGGTGTCGGAGCTGGTGAAGGTGCGCGACGACGTGACGCGCCGCGGCCAGAAGCCGCCGCACACGCTGTACGTGCTGGACGAGCCGACGGTGGGCCTGCACATGGCGGACGTGGAGAAGCTGATCCGGGTGCTGCATCGCCTGGTCGACGGCGGACACAGCGTGGTCGTCATCGAGCATGACCTCGATGTGATCGCCGAAGCCGACTGGGTGCTGGACCTGGGACCGGAGGGCGGCTCGGCGGGCGGACGCGTGGTCGCGCAAGGCCGGCCGGAGACGCTGGTGGCGCAAGGGACGCACACCGGCAAGGCGCTGGCACCGGTGCTGGCAAGACGCTGACCGGCGGGGCGCTCCGGAACCGGGGCGTCCGGCACGCCGCCGCAAGCGCCAACGACAACGGCCTCTCAAGGAGGCCGTTGTCGTTGGAAGGCGGGAGGAGGGCCGGTACCGGCGCTCAATGCGGCTTGCGTCGCTGGCGCTGCTCGAAGTCGTCGCCGTGATAGACGTTGCCGTCCCAGGTGCCTGAGCGGTGCTTGGCGCGGGCGATCGCGTCGAGGGCCGCGTCATGGGCGGCGCGACGGCGGTCGCGTGAATTGAAGCGACCCTTCAGGCCGATGCCGCTGCCCATCAGAAGGCCCGGGCGCCGGACCCATGCGCGCCAGGCCATCTGGTGCCGCCGCGGCAAGGCCATGTCGATCGCGAGCAGCACGCAGATCAGCAGTCCAAGGGCGGCGATGACTTTGGCGAACATACGTCGGCGCGGTGAATCACGCCTTGCTGGCGTGCAAGCGGCCGACTATACGCGAGGGGAAAACCTCAGTCGCGATGATGGCCGCGTCCATGTCCGTGGCCACGATCACCGCGGTCACCGTCGCGGTCCCAGCCGCCGCGACCGCCACCGCGATGGTCATCGCGGTGTTCTTCCCAGCGCCGGCCCTCCCAGCCGCGATGGTCGTCGCGGTGGTCGTGCCAGTCGCGGCGGCCGTCCCAGCGGCCATCCCAATCCCGACGCACCGGCTCCCACCGGGGCGGCGGCGGAGGGGCATAGACCGGCATCGGATGCACGCGCGGGCGACCGTAGTAGACCGGGGCGTAGGTCCGCGTGTACCAGTCCTCGCGGACGAAATACACCGGCCGGCCGCAGGCGCGGTAGTAGCCGCAGTGGCGCGACCAGGCGTGGTAATGCGCAGGCGGCACGCGCAGGTACATCGGCGGGGCGGGGTCGTAGACCCGCTCGATCACCATCGGCTGCGCGTAGATCACGTCGGGGCGGACGTTGCCGACGTCGATGCGGCCATAGAAGCCGGGCTGTCCGACGCTGATGGACACGCCCACGTCGCCCGCGAAGGCCGTTGGCGCAGCCAGCACGCCGGCGGTCAGCGCCACGGCGCCGAGGATGCGTTGGATCAGGTGCTTCATGGAACCTCCGACCTACCTAGGGAAAGTATGGACGGTTAACGCGCGCTTGACGGATCCGGTGCACAGCGCAGCGGTAAGCAGTTGTTGACCCCTCCCTAGAATCCCGCGTCCCTGCTGACCTTGCGGGGCGTGGAGCAACGATTTGAAGCAATGGATCCTGACTTCCCTGGCGCTGGCGACCCTGGCGACGGGGCTGGGCGCCGGCGAGCCCTCGCTGGCGCAGACGACGACGGCCCCCGTCGCGGTGGCCAACCGGCCGCTGACCCTGGAACAGCTGTTCCGCGCCGAGTCCTATCGCGGGGAGTCCGCCAAGGACCTGAAATTCAGCGCGAGCGGCCGTTACGTCGCTTACCTCTGGAACCCGTTCGGCGAGCCTGGCAGCGACCTGTACGTCCATGACACCCAGACGGGCAGGACGGTCCGCGTGAGTTCGCCGGCGCTGATGGCCGTGGTGGAGACGCCGGAGAACCTGGAGCGCTACGCCCGCAAGCTCAAGCAGAAGCGCGACGAGCTGGCCCAGCGCCAGGCCCGCGAGGAGGCGCAGGCCGCCTACCTGCGCGGCGAGCCCGTGGATCTGGATCAATGGGAGCGCCAGGCGATCGCCGATCTGAAGGTCGAGCTGGCCGAGCGCAAGGCGCGCGAGGACGCCCGCAAGGCGGCCGAAAAGGCGGCCTGGGGCGACGCACCGGCCGCCGCGGCGGCGCCGGCCTCGGGCGCGTCCGCCGCGGAGGCGAAGAAGCCGGCCAAGGATCCCAAGGACATGGCGCTCTGGGAGCTGCGCGACGAACTGAAGAAGAAGCGCGAGCGCGAGAAGCTCAAGCCCGAGGACCTGTACCCCGGAGTCTCGCAGTTCGTGTGGGCGTCCAAGGCAGATGAACTGGTGCTCGCCTACCGCGGCCAGCTGCTGCGCTGGAAAGCGGGCGCCGACCGCGCCGAGCCGCTGCTGTCGACCGGCCGCACGCTCAAGCCGGTCGCCTACGCGCCGGACGACCAGTCGCTGATCGTGCAGGACGAGACCCGCGTGCTGCGCGTGCGCCTAGGTACCGCCGGCATCGAGGTGATCAACCGCGAGCTGTTCAATCCGGACGACGAGGACCGCAAGTTCCGCATCGCCCAGACGGCGCTGAGCGAGGACGGCCGCTGGATGGCGCTGGTGGCCAACGCGCCGCTGGTGAACGCGGACGGCAAGCCGCTGCCCAAGCCGGGCCGGCAGGTCGAGATCATGAATTACAGCGACCGCTTCGCCACGGCGAAGAAGGTCGATCGCGAGGTCTCCGACGACAAGCGCGGCTTGCCCTCGATGGCGATCTACATCCGCAAGGTGCCGGCGGCCGGCGCCGCGCCGGAGCGCCAGCCCGAACCGGTGTTCACGCACCCGGGCGGCGACGCGTGGTTCGAGATCTCGCCCGTCGTGTGGGCGCGCGACGGCAGCCATTACGCCTTCACCACCTTCGAGCGCGAGAAGGACCAGTTCCGCGTCTACCTGGGCAAGCCCGGCGACGCCAAACCGGAGATGGTGCTGGAGCGTCGCGCACCCATCCACCACGAGCTGGTCAACGTGATGACGCCGTCATTCACGCCGGACTCGAAGCAACTGGTGCTGATCCTCGCCGACAACGGCTGGCGCCAGCCCTACGCGATGAGCCTGGCGGCGGGCGCCGACCGTTCGGTGACGCCGCTGGTCAAGGGCGAGTTCGAGGCCTTCCAGGTGCTGGGCTTCACGCCGGATGCGAAGACGATGTTCGTCGTGTCCAACAAGGACGACTACGCGGCGATGAATGTCTGGCGCGTCGAGCTCAAGGACGGCCGCATGACGGCGCTGGGCCGCTCGCCGGACTACCACCGCGCTGCGGCGGTGGCGCGCAATGGCCAGTGGGCGGCGGCGGTGGCCGGCAACTGGGCCGAACGCCCTGAGCTGAAGCTGTTGAAGGGACAGGCCGCCGCATCGGGCGCCGAGCCCGGCAAGGTGCTGACGCAGAGTCACGACCCGGCCTGGGCCCAGGTCGACGTGCTGCGGCCGGAGCGCTTCAGCTTCCGCAACCGCCACGGCGACATGATTCCGGCCTACGTCTTCAAGCCGCTGGGCTGGGCGCCGAGCGACAAGCGCGCGGCGGTCGTCTACACCTACGGCGGGCCGCTGAATGATCGCCATTCGGTCGAGACCGACAGCTTCCAGCCGACCGGTTATGTCTTCGCGATGTACATGGCGGCCAAGCATGGCTACGTCACGGTGACGGTGGATCCGCGCGGGCATTCCAACTACGGCGAGAAGTTCGCCGATGCCAACTGGGAGCAGCCGGGCGCGCCGCAGACCGAGGACCTGGAGGACCTGGTCGCCTACATGAAGGCCAATCTGGGTGTCGACGGGCAGCGCATCGGCCTGAACGGCTGGAGCTTCGGCGGTTTCCAGACCCAGTACACGATGTACACGAAGCCCGATCTGTTCGCGGCCGGCATCGCGGGCGCGGGTCCGACGGAATGGGAGAACTACAACAGCTGGTACAGCGGCCGGACCATCGGCAAGGTGGACCGGACCAAGCCGGTGCTGCGCAAGTATTCGCTGCTGCCGCTGGCCAGGCAGCTGAAGAAGCCGCTGCTGCTGGTGCACGGCATGCAGGACCCGAACGTGCTTTATCAGGACACGGTCAACGTGTATCGCGCGCTGCTGGAGTCGGGCAAGGAAGGGCTGGTCGAGCTGTTTCTGGATCCGGATGGGGAGCACGCCCTCGGCGGCGCGGTGAAGCCGGCGGGCTGGCACCGCAAGTACGAGGCGTTCTGGCTGGCACACCTGGGGGCGGCGCAGCGCAAGTAGGACGCCAAGCCTACCCGTGCCCTGAGCCGCGGATGTCGTGCCTGTCACGACGCCCGGCCGGCCGCTCACGCCGTCCGGAATGCCGGCCCCGGGACGGCGTCGTCCAGCCGGTAACCGATGCCCCGCACCGTCTTGAGCAAGGCGCGGCCGTGTCCCAGGTCGATCTTCGATCGCAGACGCCGCATGTAGACGTCCACGATGTTGGTCAGCGGATCGACCTGATCGCCCCAGACCTTGGCCAGGATGCGCTGGCGGCTGAGCACGCTGCCCGGCGACACCATCAGCAGCTCCAGCACCGCCATCTCCTTGGCCGTGAGCGGGATCGCGCGGCCCGCGCGCCGCACCTGCCGCCGCTCCAGGTCGAAGACCAGGTCCGCCGCGCGCAGCGTGGTCGACACCGGCCGATAGCTGCGGCTGCGCCGGAGCAGCGCCCTGACGCGCGCCGTCAGCTCCTCGGGGTCGAAGGGCATGGCCATGTAGTCGTCCGCTCCCAGCCGGATCCCCTTGGCCTTGTCCTTGCTGCTCGCGGCATCCGCCAGCATCAGGATGGGCACCTGGCTCCCCATGGCGCGCAGCAGGCGGCACAGGTCCAGCCCGTCCAGCCGGGGCAGCGCCAGGTCCAGGATCACGAGGCTCCATTCGAGCTCCAGGGCCAGGCGCAGCCCTTCTTCGCCGCAGCAGGCGATCCGCACGATGAACCCCGCGGCGGTCAGGCACCGCCGCAGGAGATCCGACACGGCCGGGTCATCCTCGACGACCAGCAGCCGCTGAATCATCGGAGTCGGCGAGGGACACCCACCCGCCCGCCTCGCGGCGGGCGGCCCCTCACGGCTTGGCCGACTGGTCGTTGTCGTTGATGCGGCGCAGCTCGCCGCTGCGGCGCGCCTCGTCGAACTGCTGCTTCACGTCCTGGCGGGTGGTCGCCGGCTTCTTGGCTGCGCCGGCCGTGCCAGGCCCCGCGTGGGCACGCGACTCGTGGAAGGCGTGGTCGACGTCGCCGTTGGCGCGCGCGGTCGCCAGCTCCGCCTTGACCTGCGCCCGCGTCTTGGATCCGCTGGTCTGGGCATCCGTGCTCTGGGTCTTCGCGTGGGCGGCCGACTCGTGGAAGGCGTCGCGCTTCGCGCCGGACTTGCGCGCTTCGGTCAGGGCCTGGCGCGCCTGTTCGCGCGTCTTGGTGCTCTTGCCCTTGACGCCGAGCTCTTCCTTGGAGTGCTGACCGTTCTCGTCGAACGCCGCGTCGATGGCGCCGGAGGCCTGCGCGCGGTCGCGCTCGGCCTTGACTTCATCCCGGGTCGGGGGACGCGCGGTCGCGTCTTCGGCATGCGCCCACATCGAGGCACTCGCAGCGGCGGCGGCGAGGATCGACAGCAGGGCCGTCCGGGTCGTGCTTCGAGTGTTGCGGTTCATCACTTTGCTGTTCCTTTCACTTCCTGTCAGACGGCCGGACTCGGCGTGCTGCCTGTCGGACGTCGCACCACTGCGCGGTGCAGGATGAATTCTCAGAACCCGCAATGAACGTCAGCGGCGAGCCCAGTTAATCGAATGTGAGCGAGAGATGAACGGATCATGAAAGCAAGCCCCTGCTTGCGCTGTTCATGTGCTGCTCATGCGCGGTTCATGTCCGGGGCCACCGACGTTCATCCCGCGCGGCCAGACTTCATCGCACACCACGCCGTGGTGCGATGCCGGGGCCGCCTGATGGCGGGGCCAGGCATGCGACTGGAACTGAAAGGAACAAGCAGGTGAAGTACCGCGACGCTCGACGCGCCACCCGTCTCACGCTCATGTCGGTCTTGATGACCATGGCCACCGGCGCCGCGATGGCGCAGTTCGCCGAGAACGGCCAGTACACGCCCCGCGAACTGGGCCAGTCCGGCCGCGCGATGACCCGGGCCCAGGTGGTCGAGGAACTGGCGCGCGCACGCGCCAATGGTGAGCTCGATCCCGTGGTCATCGAGCTGGGCGAGCAGGCCCTCTCCGGGGCGCAGCGCCGTCAGGCCCTCACGCGCCAGGAGGTGAAGCAGCAATTCGACGAGGCGCGCCGCAGCGGCGAACTGCGCCGCCTCAACGACAACGATCAGTCGCCCCAGCCGGGCCGGGACGCCGGCGGCGGGGACGAGGGCGGCCTGACCCGCGAGCAGGTGAAGGCGGAACTCGCGCGCGCTCGCGCGGCTGGGGAACTCGACCACGCCTTCCACGAGTCCTTCGCGCACGGCCAGCCCTACGGGCAAGGTCCGGTCGTCAGGTCGGCCACTACGCGCGCCGAGGTGAAGCAGCAGCTGGACGAGGCGCGCCGCAACGGAGAGCTCAGGCGGCTCAACGACAACGATCAGTCGCCGAAGCCGTAAGGCCGCCGCGGGCGCGGCGAGGACGCAGGACGGGCGACGGCGCGCGCTCAGGGCGTCGCGACCACCGTCTTCACGCGCTCGCCCGGCTTGGGCGGCGCCTCGCCACCGTAACGGCCGTTGAGCAGTTTCAGCTGCGCTTCGGTCAGCACCGAGCTCTTCGCCATCTCGGCGAAGCCGCCCGCCGGATACGGCCGCAGCGCGATCTTCCACGGCCGGGCCTGCTTGCGGTCGTCGGCATTCAGCGCGCGGAAGCTGCCCTCCGCCTGCGTGAGGCCCTCGCGCCGCGCCTGCAGCGCCTGGCCGTCCTTCGCGGCGTAGATCAGCGCATAGACCGCGCCCTTCGAACTCGTCACCAGCGTCAGCTCGGCGTTGCCGCGCTGGCCCTGTGCGTTGCGACGCACGCCGGCGAAGTGGGTCGCCTTCAGCCCGTTGATCGTCTTCGCGTCGGTGCGGCCCTGCTCGGCGCCCAGGTTGCGCAGGATCTCGTCGTGCGAGTTGCCCGCCTTGGCCGGCACCGGCTGCAGGATCAGCGCCGCGTCGCGCTGCGGGCTCATGACCGTCACCGCGTCATTGCCGTTCTGGATCGCCCAGCCTGCCGGCGCCGTCAGCGCGAAGTCCAGGTCCGGGTGCAGGAACTGCTGTCCCCGCACCAGCCCTTGCGCCGGGCTGTCGCCGAAGACCATGCCCTCGATCGCCTGCAGGAAGGCGGCGCGGTTCTCGTCCACCGCCTGCCCGGCGGTCAGCTGCGAGGCCTCGTCGCGGATGCGCTGCAGGCGCTGCTCGTTGCTCGGGTGCGAGGCCAGCCAGTTGTTGCCCGTCTGCGGCTGGCGGCCCTGTGCCCGCGCCTGGTCGGCGGCGAACTGCTCCTGGTCCTTCAGCACCTGGATCACGTCGACCATGTGCCTGGGGTCGTAGCGGTTGCGCGCCAGGTACTCGGCGCCGAGCTGGTCCGCCTGCAGCTCCTGCTCGCGGCTGTAGGAGGCGATGTAGCCGGCCGCGGCGTTCTGCGAGAGCTGCCCGGCGATGTCCGTCGCGCCGCCCACGCCGCGCGACTCCAGCACCGCGCCCAGCACCGTCGCGGCGAGCACGCCGATGCCGGCGTTCTGCTGGCGCGTCGCCCGCTGCGCGCCGTGGCGAGCGGTCACGTGGCCGATCTCGTGGCCCATGACGCCGGCCAGGTCGGCCTCGTTCTCCATGTAGGCCAGGATGCCCCGGGTGACGTAGACGTAGCCGCCCGGCAGCGCGAAGGCATTGACCTCCGGACTGTCGAGCACGGTGAAATGCCACTCGAGCTCGGCCCGGTGCGACTGCGCGGCGAGCTTGTTGCCCAGCGCGGTGACGTAGGCCTGCAGCCGCGCGTCATCGACGACCGCGTACTCCTTGAGCACGCCCTGGTGGGCCTCGCGGCCGGCGGCCACCTCCTGCTGCAGGCTCATCGCGCTGCGCTCCGTGCGGCCGGAGACCGGGTTGACGACCTGGGTGCCGCAGCCGGCGATCGTCAGCAAGGCGGCGGTGGCCAGCACCGCGAACGGAAAGTGGCGCTTCATCGGATCAACTCGGCGGGACGGAAGAAGGAAAAGGGAAGGGCGGGACGCGGGCGTGAGGCCGCCGGCGGCAAGGCGGGGAGCGCTCAGGTGGCCTGCTGGCGCAGCGTCCACAGCGTCAGGACGCCCTCGGGCACTTCGCGGCTGAGCGCGTCGCGCCAGTGCAGGTCGGTGAGCTTGTCCTGGTCCTCGGCGCTGAGCTGGCTCTCGTCGCCGCCCAGCAGCGCGATCGGCGCCAGCGCGGCCGCGGTCTTGACGTGCTCGAACAGCGGTGCCCAGGCCTCGCCGTCCTGGTCCACGCCGATCATGAAGCCGGTGCACCAGTCCTCGGCATCGACCAGCTGCTGGTCGCCTTCCTCGGCGACGCTGAAGATCGGTTCCCATTCGTCCTGCTTCGACGACCACTGCACCGCCAGGCTGTGCACGTGGCGCAGCAGCAGCAAGGCGATCTTCTTGCGCTGCTTGCCGCTGGCGAAGGGGTCGCCGCCGCCCCACACCGGGCTCATCCATTCGGCGCCGGGCTTGTCGCTCAGCGACAGCGGGCTCAGCAGCTGCGCACTGAGGTAGCCGTCGAGCGCCTCGATGTTCATCGCCGCGTCGTTGTCGATCTCGGACAGGAAGTCGTCGAGGTCCGACAGCTCATCGTCGGTCAGCGGGGTGTATTGCGCCTTGTCGGGCTGGTACTGCGGGAAGTCCATGTCGGATCCTGGAAAGTCGGGCGGGGTCGGGCGGAGTCGGGGAAGCAGAGAAGGCGAGGGCCGGCGCTCAGCCGTGGCGGCCGTGACGGCTCTTGGGCTTGCGGCCGTCCATGTCGGTGAGCTGGGTCTTGAGCAGCGCCATCAGGACGCGGGCGTTGGCCTCGGTCATGACCAGCAGCGTGCTGGGTTCGATGCCCTCGACCGGTTCACGCTCCTTGACGAGGGCGTCCACCTTGAAGGTCACCAGGCCGCTGGTGCTGGAATTCGAGGCGGCCTTGAACTTCTGGACTTCGATGTGATGCGTCTTCATGGGGCGTCATTCTCGGCGATGGCGCAGGCGCTGGATACCGGTGACCACGGCCACGACGACGATGCCGGCCAGGATGCCGGCGATCGCATCGCCGAGCAGCTCGACGAGGGTGCGGGCGAAGCCGCTGGCGCCGAGTGCCTCCACGACATGCTGGATCGCGTGATGAAGGAAGGGCGCGCCGTGCGTCAGGATGCCGCCGCCGACCAGGAACATCGCGGCGGTGCCGGCCACCGACAGCGCCTTCATCAGCCACGGCGCCAGCCAGAGCAGCCCGCGGCCCAGCGCCTGCTGCCAGGCCGCGGCCTTGCGGCTGAGCCACAGGCCGGCGTCGTCCAGCTTGACGATGCCGGCGACCAGGCCGTACACGCCGATCGTCATCAGCAGGGCGATGCCGGAGAGCACCAGCACGCGCGTCATGAAGCTGGCCTCGGCCACCGTGCCCAGGGTGATGGCGATGATCTCGGCGGAGAGGATGAAGTCGGTCCGGATCGCGCCCTTGACCTTGTCCTTCTCCAGCGCGGCCAGGTCGATCGCCGGGTTCCGGGCGGCCTCGGCCAGCGCGGCCTCGTGGGCGTCGTCGTCGGCGGTGTGCAGCCACTTGTGGGCGAGCTTCTCGACGCCCTCGAAGCAGAGGTAGGCGCCGCCGATCATCAGCAGCG
>NZ_VOSR01000520.1:0-9338 GCF_007997345.1 Mitsuaria sp. TWR114 | reverse complement strand
ATCCTTCAGGGCCCACCAAATTCGCTCCGACATCGGATCACGACGCTGAATCGATCCCGGAGCCGCCAGCAAGGCGCCAAAAAGCATCAAAAGGCCGCAGCAACCGCTGCGGCCTTTTTTCCTTTCCGCTTGGCCTGAAGCTTGCGCCGCTTGGCGATTCAAGCGCGGGGGCGCACTGCGAGCTCCGGCAATTCCGTCGCGACGAGGCTGTGCCGCAACGGAGCCCGGTGCGCGCACTGCGCGCCGAGTCGATGCCGCTCCGTGCCGCGCAGCTTCACCAGCGGCGTGTCCTGGCGGCGCCCCCATCCGAGCAGGGCCAACATCAACCGCCAACGGCGCCAGCCGGTGCGAGACTGGTAGAAGAAGGCCGAATCCTCCGCCGGCAGCAGATGCACGTTGAAGGGCCCGTCGCGTCGCAGCACGACGCGAGCCGCCACATGCATGACCAGGTAGTGCGGCCCATCGATGCCTGCCAGCAGGGCATCCCGCGCGTCGCCCAGCTGCGCGAGATAGGCGGTCTCGCCGTGGCGCATCGCTTGCCGCAACTCGGCCTCCCAGGCCAGCACGAATCGGTCGCCCGGTGGTGCCGCGAAGCACCAGTTCTCCAGGTAGGGCCAGGCCGCCGGCCCGCCGGCGCCGGCGTCCCCTCCGTTCAGGTGAAAGCCCACGAAGCCCCGCCGTCGCGTGGCCAGCGCGAGCAGCCAATCCGGCGAGCGCGTCAGGAACACGCTGGCATCGAGCCACAGCCCGCCATGCCGGCCGACCAGCGCGACACGCAACCAGTCCGCCTGCCGATAGGCCGGCCAGGCATTGAAGGCGCGAGGCAGCGGCAGCCCGTCGAGCGCCGCCAGCGCCGTGTCCCGGTGCAGCAGTCGGATCGTGTAGCCGGGCGCGTGGCGCCGCCAGTTCGCCACGCAGGCCGCGACGACCGCGGGAAGGTTGGCGTCATGCCAGTAGCTCCAGATGAGGCGCGGGACCGGGCGTCGGGGCGGCTCGACGAGCGCTCGGCTGGACCAGGTCTTGCGCCGGCCAGGGCTTCGCGCCCACAGGCGGTGGAGGCTGCCGGCGACCGGGCGCATCAGTTGCAGGAGTGCGGCGCAGATCTTGAATTTCATGGGCCTGCATGCTGGGCGAGCGCGCGGCGGCAGGACATGGCCTCGATCGGTCGACCTGGGCGTCCCTCTGACTCGGCATGAACGGCATTTCCTTCAATGGGCAGGTGGGCCTGCGGGTGTGGAGGTTCCGCCGCCCACCAGAGGCCTTTTCAGGCTGGGCTAGACTGCTCGGCCCGAGCGTCCGCCGACCGTGCGCCCCGCTCGAGCGGGCGCTCCCGCCGTTCGCCCGTTCATCCGTTTTCCGACCCCCGGGTTCTCGCGACCCGCTCCGCCGCACGCCCATGTCCCAGATCCCAGAAGTCCAGCTGCTCCAGGCCTTGCAACAGGTCATCGACCCCAACACCGGTCGCGACTTCGTCTCGACGAAGCAGTTGCGCAACATGAAGATCGCCGGTGACACGGTCAGCTTCGACGTCGAGCTCGGCTATCCCGCGGCCAGCCAGATCGACGGCTTGCGCGCCGCGCTGGTGGCGGCGGCCCGCTCGGTGCCCGGCGTGGGCAACGTCAGCGTCGGGCTGAGCAGCAAGGTGATCGCGCACGCGGTGCAGCGCGGCGTGCAGCTGCTGCCGGGCGTGAAGAACATCATCGCCGTCGCCTCCGGCAAGGGCGGTGTCGGCAAGAGCACGACGGCGGCCAACCTGGCGCTGGCGCTGTCGGCCGAGGGCGCCACCGTCGGCCTGCTGGACGCCGACATCTACGGCCCCAGCCTGCCGCTGATGCTGGGCGTCCACGGCCGGCCGGAGAGCACCGACGGCCAGACGATGGAGCCGCTGGAGTCGCATGGGCTGCAGCTGATGTCGATCGGCTTCCTGGTCGAGGACGACCAGGCCATGGTCTGGCGCGGCCCGATGGCGACCCAGGCGCTGGAGCAGCTGCTGCGCCAGACGCGCTGGCGCGACCTGGACTACCTGGTCATCGACATGCCCCCGGGCACTGGTGACATCCAGCTCACCCTGTCGCAGCGCGTGCCCGTCAGCGGCGCGGTGATCGTCACCACGCCGCAGGACATCGCGCTGATCGACGCGAAGAAGGGCCTGAAGATGTTCGAGAAGGTCGGTGTGCCGATCCTGGGCATCGTCGAGAACATGGCCATCCACATCTGCAGCCACTGCGGCCATGCCGAGCACATCTTCGGCAGCGGTGGCGGCCAGCGCATGGCGGACCAGTACAGCCAGGAGCTGCTGGGCTCGCTGCCGCTGGCGCTGTCCATCCGCGAGCAGGCCGACAGCGGCAAGCCCACCGTCGTGGCCGAGCCCGACGGCCCGCATGCCCAGGCCTACCGCCAGATCGCCCGCAAGATCGCGGTGAAGCTGGCGGGGCAGGCCAAGGACTACTCGTCGAAATTCCCGACGATCACCATCTCGAAAAACACCTGACCCTCGCCGCTGGCTGCTGCAGCGCACAACGGTGCGCTCAGGAAAAACCTC
Organism: Mitsuaria sp. TWR114; assembly: GCF_007997345.1. Classification (NCBI taxonomy): domain Bacteria; kingdom Pseudomonadati; phylum Pseudomonadota; class Betaproteobacteria; order Burkholderiales; family Sphaerotilaceae; genus Roseateles; species Mitsuaria sp. TWR114. The sequence continues at coordinate 6,796 of NZ_VOSR01000520.1, read as the reverse complement.
TCCCATCCGTCGTGCGCCCTGCGGTTCGTCCTCTCGTCAAAGGGTGAGTCCGTATTGGACAAAGCCCGGGCTTTGTGCCGAAATACTTGGACGGACCGCGTGACGGTCGTGCATTTCACCCAGGTCGGCAACGGCGTCGAACCCAGGAGGCACACGAGATGGACATGAACCGGAGGCACTTCTTCCGGGTGAGCGGGGCGGCCGTGATGGGCTCCAGCCTCGTGGCCTTGGGGTTCTCTCCAAGCGCCGCACTGGCCGAGACGCGCCAGTTCAAGCTCGCCCGGGCAACCGAGACCCGCAACACCTGTCCCTACTGCTCGGTGGGCTGCGGGATCATCATGTACTCGCTGGGGGACAAGGCGAAGAACGTCACCCCGGAGATCATCCACATCGAGGGCGACCCGGACCACCCCGTCAATCGCGGCACCCTGTGCCCCAAGGGCGCGGGCCTGCTGGACTTCGTGCACAGCCCCAACCGGCTGAAGTACCCGGAGATCCGCGAGGCCGGGTCCAAGGAGTGGAAGCGCGTCAGCTGGGACGAGGCGATGGACCGCTTCGTCAAGCTGCTCAAGGCGGACCGCGACGCCAACTTCATCGCCGCGAATGCCGATGGCAGGACGGTGAACCGCTGGCTCTCGACCGGCATGATCTGCGCCTCCGCGTCCTCGAACGAGTCGGGCTACATCACCCACAAGGCGATGCGCTCGACGGGGATGCTCGCGTTCGACAACCAGGCCCGCGTTTGACACGGACCGACGGTGGCCAGTCTGGCCCCGACGTTCGGCCGCGGTGCGATGACCAACCATTGGGTGGACATCAAGAACGCCGATCTCGTCCTGATCATGGGCGGCAATGCCGCCGAGGCCCACCCCTGCGGTTTCAAGTGGGTGATCGAGGCCAAGCACCACAACAAGGCCCGCTTGATCGTGGTCGACCCGCGCTTCACGCGCTCGGCGGCGATGAGCGACTACTACGCGCCCATCCGCGCGGGGTCTGACATCGCCTTCCTCGGCGGGGTCATCAACTACCTGCTGAGCAACGACAGGATCCAGAAGGAATACGCCCGCCATTACACGAACGCGACCTTCCTCATCAACGAGGGCTACAAGTTCGAGGATGGTTTGTTCTCGGGCTACGACGAGGCCAAGCGCGCCTACAACAACGCGTCCTGGGCCTATGAGCTCGACGAGAAGGGCTTCGCCAAGGTCGACATGACGATGCAGCACCCGCGCTGCGTGCTCAACGTCATGAAGCAGCATTACTCGCGCTACACGCCGGAGAAGGTGAGCGAGATCTGCGGCACGCCCAAGGACAAGTTCCTGGAGGTCTGCAAGCAGATCGCCGAGACCTCGGTCCCCGGCAAGGTGATGACGGTGATGTACGCGCTGGGCTGGACGCAGCACAGCCAGGGCTCGCAGATCATCCGCACCGGCGCGCTGATGCAGCTGCTGCTGGGCAACATCGGCCAGCCGGGCGGCGGCATGAACGCGCTGCGTGGCCACAGCAACATCCAGGGCCTGACCGACCTGGGGCTGCTGTCGACCTCGCTGACGGGCTACATGTCCCTGGCCAAGGACTCGGAGCAGGACCTCGAGACCTACTACAAGACCCGCGCGCTCAAGCCGCTGCGTCCCAACCAGATGAGCTTCTGGCAGAACTACCCCAAGTTCTTCGTCAGCCAGCAGAAGGCCTGGTGGGGCAAGGCCGCGACCAAGGAGAACGACTGGGCCTTCCACTACCTGCCCAAGTGGGACAAGGGCTACGACGTGCTGCAGGCCTTCGAGCTGATGCACCAGGGCAAGGTCAACGGCTACATCTGCCAGGGCTTCAACCCGGTGGGTTCCTTCCCCAACAAGAAGAAGGTGGTCGAGAGCCTGTCCAAGCTGAAGTTCCTCGCCATCATCGACCCGCTCAACACGGAGACCGCCGAGTTCTGGAAGAACTACGGCGAGCACAACGACGTCAAGAGCGAGGAGATCCAGACGGTGGTGTTCCGCTTCCCGAGCACCTGCTTCGCGGAGGAGGAGGGCTCGCTGACCAACTCCGGCCGCTGGCTGCAGTGGCACTGGAAGGGCGCCGAGCCCCCCGGCGAGGCCAAGGGCGACGCCGAGATCATCGCGGAGATCTTCCTGCGCCTGCGCGCGCTGTACGTGAAGGACGGCGGCGCCTTCCCCGATCCGATCGTCAACCTGAGCTGGCCCTACAAGATCCCGCACAGCCCCTCGGCCGAGGAACTGGCGATGGAATACAACGGCAAGGCGCTGGCCGACGTGACCGATCCGAAGGACCCGACCAAGGTCCTGGCCAAGGCGGGCGAGCAGCTGTCGGGCTTCGGCCTGCTGCGCGACGACGGCTCGACCTCCAGCGGCTGCTGGATCTACACCGGCTCGTGGACGCAGGCCGGCAACCAGATGGCGCGGCGCGACAACAGCGATCCGTGGGGCATCGGCCAGACGCTGAACTGGGCCTGGGCCTGGCCGGCCAACCGGCGCGTGCTCTACAACGCCGCCTCCTGCGACCCGACCGGCAAGCCGTGGAATCCGAAGCGGCGGCTGGTGTCCTTCACCGACAAGTGGGGCGGCTCGGACGTGCCGGACATCCGGCCCGACGCCAATCCCAACGACGAGGACGCGGTGCGGCCGTTCATCATGACCGCCGAGGGCGTGGCGCGGCTGTTCGCGCCCAGCGGCATGGTGGACGGTCCGCTGCCGGAGCATTACGAGCCCTTCGAGTCGCCGCTGACGGTCAACCCGATGCACCCGAACAACGCCAAGGCGATGAACAACCCGGCGGGCCGGGTGTTCAAGGCCGACCGCGAGGCCTTCGGCAAGCCGGACAAGTTCCCGTACGTGGCGACCAGCTACCGGCTCACCGAGCACTTCCATTACTGGACCAAGAACGTGCGGACCAGCGCGGTGATCCAGCCGCAGCAGTTCGTGGAGATCGGCGAGGAACTCGCGAAGGAGAAGGGGATCGCCAATGGCGACCAGGTGAAGGTCAGTTCCAACCGCGGCTTCATCAAGGCCGTGGCGGTGGTGACCAAACGGGTGGCGTCGCTGGATGTCGGCGGCAAGCGGGTCCACACGGTGGGCCTGCCCAACCACTGGGGCTTCGTCGGCGTGGCCAAGCCCGGTTATCTGGTGAACACGCTGACCCCCTTCGTGGGCGATGCCAACACCCAGACGCCGGAGTTCAAGAGCTTCACCGTGAACATCGAAAAAGCTTGAGGAACCGCCATGTCTTCATTGCAATCCCTGGACATCGCGCTGCGCTCCGCCACGACGCTGCCCAGTCCCGACGCGCGGCGCACCACGCCGGAGGTCGCCAAGCTGATCGATGTGTCGTCCTGCATCGGCTGCAAGGCCTGCCAGGTGGCGTGCATGCAGTGGAACGACCTGCGCGACGACGTCGGCGACACCCACGGCACCTATGACAACCCGCGTGACCTGACGCCGCAGTCCTGGACGGTGATGCGGTTCTCGGAGGTCGAGGTCGTCGAGAACAAGCTGGAGTGGCTGATCCGCAAGGACGGCTGCATGCACTGCGAGGACCCCGGCTGCCTGAAGAGCTGTCCCGCGCCCGGCGCGATCGTGAAGTACCAGAACGGCATCGTCGACTTCATCTCCGAGCACTGCATCGGCTGCGGCAACTGCGTGACGGGCTGCCCCTTCGACGTGCCGCGCATCAGCAAGGCCGACAACAAGGCCTACAAGTGCAGCCTGTGCTCGGACCGCGTCGGCGTGGGCCTGGAGCCCGCCTGCGTGAAGGCCTGCCCGACCGGCGCGATCCGTTTCGGCTCGAAGGAGGACATGCACGAGTTCGCCGCCGATCGCATCGTCGACCTGAAGGAGCGCGGCTACCAGAACGCCGGCGTCTACGACCCGCAAGGCGTGGGCGGCACGCACGTCATGTACGTGCTGCAGCATGCCGACCAGCCCGAGCTCTATCACGGCCTGCCCAAGGATCCGCACATCAGTCCGCTGGTGTCGCTGTGGAAGGGCGCGGCCAAGCCGCTGGCGGTGGCCGCGATGATCGGCGCGGCGGTGGCGGGCTTCTTCCATTACATGAAGGTCGGGCCGCAGAAGACCGGACACGACGAGCCGGACGAGGACGAGGAACTCGCCTACGAGCGCGCGAAGCACGGCGACGCGCCGCGCGACCCCGCCGTGCCGCCGGCGGGCGGTGGTCTCTGACCTTCACCGGGAGATCGACATGTTGCTGCAACGCTATCGCGACAGCCAGCGGATCAACCACTGGCTCATCGTGCTGCTGTTCCTGTGCGCCGGGCTGTCGGGCCTGGCCTTCTTCCATCCCAGCCTGTTCTTCCTGAGCCACCTCTTCGGCGGCGGGCCGTGGGCGCGCATCCTGCACCCCTACATGGGGCTGGGCATGGTGGTCGCGTTCGCGTTCCTGGCCGCGCAGCTGTGGCGGGACAACCGCTGGACCGATGCGGACCGCCAATGGATGCGCCAGAGCGGGGACATGATCTTCGGCGGCCACAAGCACGGCACGCAGCCGGCGCACAAGTACAACGCGGGCCAGAAGATCGTGTTCTGGATCATGGTCGTGTCGCTGCTGATCCTGCTGGTGACCGGCTTCATGTTCTGGCACGCCTGGTTCCCCGACGGGAACATCCTGATGCGCCGTGTCGCGGTGGTGCTGCATGCGGCGGCGGCGGCGATCCTGATCCTGACGATCATCATCCATGTCTACGCCGCGATCTGGGTCAAGGGCTCGTTCCGGGCGATGACCCGTGGCACAGTCACCGACACCTGGGCCGCGCACCATCATCCGCTGTGGCACAAGGCAGTGAAGGAGCGTCCCCCCGCATGACCCCCAGCAGCCCCATCCGGGTGATGAGCCCGGAAGAGATCGCCGTCAATGCCGGCGCCCGCGCGGCGCCGGTGAAGGTGCCGGAACCCGGCCTCTTCGCCGAGCGCGCCTTGCGGCTGCGCCAGTTGGCCGACGGGCATGCGATGCGGGACTACCTGCTGTTCGTGGCTGAGCTGGCGCAGCGCCAGCATGAGCTGCTGAAGCAGCCCCGCGCGCTGAAGCTGCCGGACGAGGTGTTGATCAATGGCGCGATGGTGGGTGGCTTGCCGCCGGTGGAGGCCCAGAGCCATCCGCGCGACGCCGTCTGGCGCGAAGAGCTCCAGGCGCTGTTGACCGCCATGCGCGGCGCGGCGATCCCGGAACCGGCGCAGGCGCTGGTCGCCCGGCTGGCGCAGGCCGACGAGGGCTGGTTGGAGCAGCAGGCCGCCGCGCTGCTGGCGGGCGGCGGACCGGGCCTGGATCCGGCGGCGGCGCCGCTGGTCGCCGCGGCGCTGCAGGTGTACTGGACGCGGCTGGTCACCGGGTTGCAGGAGCGCTACGAGCGCAGCGACCAGGGCGAGAACGTTGCCCCCTTCGGCATGATCGACGACCCCACGGTGTGCCCGTGCTGCGGCTCGCGGCCGGTGGCCTCGATCACCCGCGTCGCGGCCGAGTTGTCCGGGCAGCGCTTCCTGGCCTGCTCGCTGTGCGGCGCGCAATGGCATTACGTGCGCATCAAGTGCACGCATTGCCAGGGCACCAAGGGCATCAGCTTCCAGACGCTGGTCGACGACGAGGGGAAAAAGGCCGAGGCGGTCGCCGCCGAGTGCTGCGAGACCTGCGGGCATTACCTCAAGCAGGTCCACATGGAGAAGGACCTGCAGGTCGAGCCGCTGGCCGACGACCTCGCCACGCTGACGCTGGACCTGCTGGTCGGCGAGCTCGGCCTGGTGCGCCAGGGCTTCAATCCGATGCTGATCCTGGGCGAGGCCGAGGCCTCGCTGGATGGCGGCCCGGGCGCGGGCCTCGATCCGCCGGGTCGGCCCGGCGCGCCGCCTCCCGATCCCGGAGGGCGCTGAGCATGAGGCCCGAGGCATCCATGGTTCATGGTCCGACGGCAGGCTCCCCGGCAGCCGCTTCCGACCCTTCCACTCCTGGCACCACGGCCGCGACCGCCGCGGCGGCGGCTACGGCCACCAGCGGCGTCAACGGCGTCAACGGCGTTAACGGCGCCAACGGCCCTGCCACCGGGACGACCGGCGCCGCGCCGAAGGACCTGCCTTCCGTCGACCGCCTGCTGCGCGACGAGGCCGTCACCCACCTGATGGCGCGCCACGGTCATGCCTTCGTGGCCGGGGAGGCCCGCCGGCTGCTCGAGGCCTGGCGTCGCCGCGCGGTCGAGGGCACGCTGGCGGCACATGAATTGCGACACCTGCCCGCCGAGCTCGAGCGGCGCTGCGAACAGCGGCTGGCGCCCCGGATGCGGCGCGTGATCAACCTGACCGGCACGGTGCTGCACACCAACCTGGGCCGCGCGCTGCTGGCCGACGAGGCCCTGCAGCAGGTGCTGGCCTGCATGGGATCGCCGAACAACCTGGAGTTCGACCTCGCGCGCGGCGAGCGCGGGGACCGCGACAGCCTGGTCGAGTCGCTGCTGTGCGAGATCACCGGCGCCGAGGCGGCGACGGTGGTCAACAACAACGCCGCGGCCGTCCTGCTGGGCATCGCGGCGCTGGCCGGCGGCAAGGAGGCGATCGTGTCGCGCGGCGAGCTGGTCGAGATCGGCGGCGCCTTCCGCATGCCCGACGTGATGGCGGCGGCGGGCGCGAAGCTGGTCGAGGTCGGCACCACCAACCGCACCCACGCGCGGGACTACCAGGCCGCGATCGGACCGCACACCGCGCTGCTGCTGAAGGTCCACACCAGCAACTACGCGATCCAGGGCTTCACCGCCTCGGTCAGCGAAGCGGCGCTGGCACCGATC
>NZ_VOSR01000052.1:0-10865 GCF_007997345.1 Mitsuaria sp. TWR114 | reverse complement strand
CAAGGCCTCGGTGCTGGCGGCCCGGGTGAACCGCGACCAGCTCGGCGCCGATTACCGGCGCTACATCGACCTGCACCGGCAGGGCTTCATCAGCGCGGCCGAACTGGACCGCCGTGATGCCGCCTTCAAGGCCGCGCAGGCGCAATACGAATCGGCGCGCGCGCAATCCGACGTGCAGCGCAACCAGGCGCAGTACTCCAGCCTGGTGGCGGACGCGCCCGGCGTCGTCACCGGCATCGATGCCGAGCCCGGCATGGTCGTGGCCGCCGGCACGCCGGTGGTGCGCGTGGCCAACGACGGCCCGCGGGACATCGTCTTCTCCGTGTCCGAGGACCAGGTGGCGCTGGTGCGTGCCGCCGCGGCGCGGCCCGACGGCCTGAAGGTGCGCCTGTGGACCGACACCAAGGCCGAGCCGCAGCCGATCAAGCTGCGCGAGCTGGCCGCGGCCGCCGATCCGGTGACGCGGACCTTCCTGGTGAAGGCCGAACTCAACGACCAGAACGTCCGCCTGGGCCAGACCGCCACGGTGATCCTGACCGGTACGCCGTCGGACAACGCGATCAAGCTGCCGCTGAGCGCGGTGATGGAATCGCAAGGCAAGAGCGCGGTGCTGCTGCTGGACCCCAAGACCATGACCGTGCAGCCCCGACCGGTGACCGTCGTCGGCGCGGAAGGCAACGAGCTGGTGGTGCAGGGCCTGGCGCCCGGCATGGAGATCGTGGCCGCCGGCGGCCATGTGCTGACGCCCGGCCAGAAGGTCAAGCGCTTCCGCCCGCCGGGCACGCCGGTCGAGGGCTCGCCTTCGCCCGCGCCGTCCGCCGCCGCGTCTCGCTGATCCTCGGGAGCGCTGAATGAGCAACCCGAGCCGCGCCGGTTTCAACCTCTCGCGCTGGGCGCTGGAGCATGCCCCGCTGACGCGCTACCTGATGGTGGTGCTGATGGTGCTGGGCTTCGCCGCCTACTTCCAGCTGGCCAGGACGAAGACCCCCCGTTCACCTTCCGCGCGATGGTCGTGCAGGCCTACTGGCCCGGCGCGACGCCGCAGCAGATGGCCGAGCAGGTCACCGACAAGATCGAGCGCACCCTGCAGGAGGTGCCGCATGCCGACAAGATCCGCAGCTACACCAAGCCGGGGGAGTCGCTGACCATCTTCCAGGTGAAGGACAACACCTCGCCGGGCGAGGTGCCCCAGCTCTGGTACACGGTCCGCAAGAAGATCGGCGACCTCAAGCCCACCTTGCCGCAGGGCGTGCTGGGGCCCTTCTTCAACGACGAGTTCGGCGACGTCTACGGCTCTATCTTCGCGCTGTCCTCCGACGGCGGCTTCTCGATCGAGGAGTTGCGCCAGCAGGCCGAGGCGGTGCGCTCCGAGCTGCTGCGCGTGCAGGACGTGGCCAAGGTCGACCTCTTCGGCGTGCAGGCCGAGAAGCTGTTCATCGAGATCTCGCAGAAGCGCCTGGCCGAACTGGGCCTGGACTTCAACCAGGTGGTCTCGCAGCTCAACGCGCAGAACGCGGTCGAGAGCGCCGGCGTCATGGACGCCAGCAGCGCCAACGTGCAGATCCGCATCGAGGGCCAGCTCAATTCCGTCCAGGCGCTGAGCGACTTCCCGATCCGTGGCACCAACCCGACCACCGGCGCCGCCAGCAGCCTGCGCCTGGGCGACATCGCCAAGGTGCGCCGCGGTTATGTCGACCCGGCCACGACGATGGTGCGCTTCAACGGCAAGCAGGTCGTCGCGCTGGGCGTGTCGATGGGCAAGGGCGGCGACATCATCGCGCTGGGCAAGGCGCTGCAGGCCACCGTCAAGCGGCTGCAGCAGCAACTGCCCGCCGGCATCACGCTGCAGCAGATCCAGGACCAGCCCGCCGCGGTGAAGACCTCCGTCGGCGAGTTTGTCCACGTGCTGATCGAGGCCGTCATCGTCGTGCTGGGCGTGAGCTTCATCAGCCTGGGCCTGCACACCAAGCCGCTGCGCATCGACGTGTGGCCGGGCCTGGTGGTCGGCATCACCATCCCGCTGGTGCTGGCCATCACCTTCGTGGTGATGCTGTATGCCGGCGTGGGGCTGCACAAGATCTCGCTCGGTTCGCTGATCATCGCGCTCGGCCTGCTGGTCGACGACGCGATCATCGCGGTCGAGATGATGGTGCGCAAGCTCGAGGAGGGCTACGACAAGATGCATGCGGCGACGTACGCCTACGACGCCACCGCCAAGCCGATGCTGACCGGCACGCTGATCACCGCGGTGGGTTTCCTGCCCATCGGCCTGGCCAAGTCCACCGTCGGGGAATACACCTTCGCGATCTTCGCGGTGACCGCCGCGGCGCTGGTGATCTCGTGGATCGTCTCGGTCTACTTCGTGCCCTACCTGGGCGCGCTGCTGCTCAAGACCCGCGCCGGCCATGAAGGCGAGGCCCACGAGGTCTTCGACACGCCGTTCTACAACCGCTTCCGCCGCTGGGTCGCGTGGTGCGTCTACCACCGCTGGAAGACCATCGGCCTCACCATCCTGGTGTTCGTGCTCGGCCTGGCCGGCATGGGCAAGGTGCAGCAGCAGTTCTTCCCGGATTCGAGCCGGCCGGAGATCCTGGTCGACCTGTGGCTGCCCGAAGGCGCCACGATCGAGCAGAGCAACGTCGTGGCCAAGCGCTTCGAGGCCCGCATGGCCAAGGAGCCGCTGGTGGGCAGCATCGCGACCTGGGTGGGCTCGGGCGTGCCGCGCTTCTACCTGCCGCTGGACCAGATCCTGCCCAACACCAACGTCAGCCAGGCCATCATCCTGCCCAAGACGCCGGCCGACCGCGAGACCCTGCGCCACAAGCTGCCGCAGATCCTGGCCGAGGAGTTCTCCGAGGTGCGCGGCCGCGTGAAGCTGCTGCCCAACGGGCCGCCGGTGCCGTATCCGGTGCAGTTCCGCATCGCCGGCGACGATCCCGCGCAGCTGCGGATCTACGCCGATCGCGCCAAGGAACAGATGCGCGCCAACCCCAACATGGTGGGCGTCAACGACAACTGGAACGAGGCCATCAAGGTCCTGCGCCTGCAGGTCGACCAGGACAAGGCGCGGGCGTTGGGCGTGACCAGCCAGAGCATCGCCCAGGCGGCGCGCATCCTGGTGTCGGGCACGACGGTGTCGCAGTACCGCGAGGCCGACCGACTGATCGACATCGTCCTGCGCCAGCCGGTGCAGGAGCGCGACACGCTGTCGGAGCTCGCCAACGCCTACGTGCCCACCGCCTCGGGCCGCTCGGTGCCGCTGACGCAGATCGCCAAGCCGCAGTTCACCTGGGAGCCTGGCGTGATGCACCGCGAGAGCCGCCAGTTCGCGATCACCGTGCAGGGCGACGTCATCGAGGGCCTGCAGGGCGCGACGGTGACCAGCCAGCTCTGGCCCGCGCTCGACGCGATGCAGAAGGAGATGCCGCCCGGCTACTCGATCTCGATCGCCGGCGCGGTCGAGGAAAGCAGCAAGGGCACCGGCTCGATCGCCGCCGGCGTGCCGATCATGCTGTTCATCACCTTCACGCTGCTGATGCTGCAGCTGCACAGCTTCTCGCGGGCGATGCTGGCCTTCCTGACCGGCTTCCTGGGCATCGCCGGTGTGTCGGCCGCGTTGCTGCTGCTGAACCGGCCCTTCGGTTTCGTCGCGCTGCTGGGCGTGATCGCGCTGATGGGCATGATCCAGCGGAACTCCGTCATCCTGATCGACCAGATCGAGCAGGACCGCGGCCGCGGCGTGCCACCGGCGCAGGCCATCGTGGAGTCCGCCGTGCGACGGCTGCGTCCGATCGCGCTGACCGCCGCCGCCGCGGTGCTGGCGATGGTGCCGCTGTCGCGCAGCGTGTTCTGGGGCCCGATGGCGGTGGCCATCATGGGCGGCCTGATCGTCGCCACCGTGCTGACGCTGCTGGCGCTGCCGGCGATGTACGCGGCCTGGTTCCGCGTCGAGCGCGACAAGGACGCCGGCATCGCCCCGTCGACGCATTGAACCGGCGAGCCGGAGGCCCCCAAGGCCTCCGGCCTTCGGGGGTTAACCCCCGCCCGGGCGGGGCGGGGGCGGCCGTGGGAATCGGCTGAATCCTTGATTACAATCGCCGGTTTTCCGGATCGCGGACGGCAGGGCCCTGGGCTCTTCTCTCGCATCTCCGAATTACCAAGGCCCGCCGCGCAGGACTGCGCGCAGCGATCGCGACGAGCCCCCATCACCCGGCGCGGGTGGCGAAATTGGTAGACGCACCAGGTTTAGGTCCTGACGCCTTCACGGGCGTGCCGGTTCGAGTCCGGCCCCGCGCACCACACTTCCAACTGATTCCGAGTCCACTATGGCTGTCACCGTCGAAACTCTCGAAAAGCTCGAACGCCGCATCACGCTCACGCTGGCGGCCGCTGACATCAACACCGAGGTCGAGTCCCGCCTGAAGAAGCTGGCCCGCACCGTCAAGGCCGACGGCTTCCGTCCCGGCAAGGTGCCGATGTCCTTCGTGGCGCAGCGCTACGGCGCGCAGGTGCAGTACGAAGTCGTGAACGACAAGCTGGGCGAGGCCTTCACCGTCGCCGCCAACGAAGCCAAGCTGCGCGTGGCCGGCATGCCCAGCATCGCCCAGAAGGACACGGCCGCCGAAGGCGAACTGGCCTTCGACGCGACCTTCGAGATCTACCCGGAAGTGAAGATCGCCGACCTGGCCGAGGCCGAGATCGAGCGCGTCGCCGCCGACGTGACCGATGAAGCCATCGACAAGACCGTCGAGATCCTGCGCAAGCAGCGCCGCTCGTTCGCCCAGCGCGGCGCGGCGGACGTGGCCGCCGACGGCGACCGCGTGACCATCGACTTCGAAGGCAAGATCGACGGCGAGCCTTTCGCCGGCGGCAAGGCCGACGGCTTCCAGTTCCTGCTGGGCGAAGGCCAGATGCTCGAGGCCTTCGAGAAGGCCGTGCGCGGCATGAAGGCGGGCGAGTCCAAGACCTTCCCGCTGGCCTTCCCGGCCGATTACCACGGCAAGGACGTCGCCGGCAAGGAAGCCGACTTCCTGGTCACGGTCAGGAAGATCGAGGCCCAGCACCTGCCCGAAGTGAACGAGGCCTTCGCCAAGGCCCTGGGCATCAAGGAAGGCACGGTCGAGGCGCTGCGCGCCGACATCAAGAAGAACCTCGAGCGGGAAGTGAAGTTCCGCGTGCTGGCCAAGAACAAGGGCGCCGCGATGGACGCGCTGGTCGGCAAGGCCGAACTGGACGTGCCCAAGGCGCTGGTCGCCGGTGAAGCCGAGCGCATGGTCGCCAACGCCCGCGAGGACCTGAAGAAGCGCGGCATCAAGGACGCCGACAAGGCCCCGATCCCCGCCGAGCTGTTCAACGAGCAGGCCGAGAAGCGCGTGCGCCTGGGCTTGGTCGTGGCCGAGCTGGTCCGCTCGCAGAACCTGCAGGCCAAGCCCGAGCAGCTGCAGGCCCACATCGAGGAAATCTCGCAGAGCTACGAGAAGCCGGCGGAAGTCGTGCGCTGGTACCTGTCGGACCGCGAGCGCATGGCCGAGGTCGAAGCCGTCGTGATCGAGAACAACGTCACCGACTTCATCCTGGGCAAGGCCAAGGTCACCGACAAGCAGCTGCCCTTCGACGAGCTGATGGCCACGGCCTGATCGGCCGGCTCGACGCCGTCTGGCGCGGGCTTTCCCGGCATCGCCCTTGATTCACCGGGAACTCATCGCCAAGTAAGGCGCCTGGCCGAGAGGCCGGCGCCTTTTTCTTTCCCCGGCGCAGCCGCCGGCGCGATCCCGCTTCGCAGGGGCCGCGCGGCGGCAAGGGGATGGAGCGCACGACATAATGGTTTGTCGTGATCTCGAACCAATTCAGAGGATTTCATGAGCGCGCTTGAAACCAGCAACCTGGGCATGGTGCCCATCGTCATCGAACAGTCGGGCCGCGGCGAGCGCGCCTACGACATCTACAGCCGCCTGCTGCGCGAGCGCATCGTCTTCCTGGTCGGCCCGGTGAATGACGCCGTCGCCAACCTCGTTGTCGCGCAGCTGCTGTTCCTGGAAAGCGAGAACCCGGACAAGGAGATCTCGCTGTACATCAACTCGCCGGGCGGCAGCGTCTCGGCGGGCATGTCGATCTACGACACGATGCAGTTCATCAAGCCGCAGGTCTCGACGCTGTGCATGGGCATGGCGGCCTCGATGGGCGCCTTCCTGCTGGCCGCGGGCGAGAAGGGCAAGCGCTTCGCGCTGCCGAACTCCAAGATCATGATCCACCAGCCGCTGGGCGGCGCGCAGGGCCAGGCCACGGACATCGAGATCCATGCCCGCGAGATCCTCAAGACCCGCGAGCAGCTCAACCGCATCCTGGCCGAGCGCACCGGCCAGAGCCTGGAGAAGATCCAGGCCGACACCGAGCGGGACTATTTCATGTCGGCCGCCGAGGCGTCGACCTATGGCCTGATCGACCAGGTCATCGAGAAGCGTCCCTGATCGCGACGCGGGATTCAGGCCGCCGCGGCGTCCAGCGGGCGCCGCAGCCCGGATCCCGCGCCATGCGCTTCCTGACGCCGGCGGCGGCGTTCTCCCGTGGAATCCGCCGCCCGGCGATGCCACCGGGAACTGCCGCCGCGGTGCAGCAACTGACCGCCGGTCGAGCGCGCCAACTGACCACTCTTAGGGGCTTTTATCCCCCCAAGGGTGGTGCCGGCAATTGAACTATCATCAATGCAGGCACTTGCCTGTATTCCCCGCAGCCCTCCAGCAGCCCCAGCCCCAGCAGCACTCCCATGGCCGAGAAAAAAGGCAATTCCAGCGAAAAAGTCTTGTACTGCTCCTTCTGCGGCAAGAGCCAGCACGAGGTCAAGAAGCTGATCGCGGGCCCGTCGGTGTTCATCTGCGACGAATGCATCGAGCTGTGCAACGACATCATCCGTGACGAAGTCCCGGCCGAGGCCGCGGCCGGCGGTCGCGCGAGCAAGTCGGACCTGCCCGTGCCCAGCGAGATCAAGACCACGCTGGACCAGTACGTGATCGGCCAGGACGTCGCCAAGCGCACGCTCTCCGTCGCGGTCTACAACCATTACAAGCGGCTGCGCCACGCGGCCGACACCAAGGACGGCGTCGAGCTGTCCAAGAGCAATATCCTGCTGATCGGGCCGACCGGCTCGGGCAAGACGCTGCTGGCCCAGACCCTGGCCCGCGTGCTGAATGTCCCCTTCGTGATCGCCGATGCGACGACGCTGACCGAAGCCGGTTATGTCGGCGAGGACGTCGAGAACATCATCCAGAAGCTGCTCCAGAACTGCAATTACGACGTCGAGCGCGCCCAGCGCGGCATCGTCTACATCGACGAGATCGACAAGATCAGCCGCAAGGCGGACAACCCCTCCATCACCCGCGACGTGTCGGGCGAGGGCGTCCAGCAGGCGCTGCTGAAGCTGGTCGAAGGCACGATGGCGTCGGTCCCCCCGCAGGGCGGCCGCAAGCATCCGAACCAGGACTTCCTCCAGATCGACACGACCAACATCCTGTTCATCTGCGGCGGCGCGTTCGACGGCCTCGAGAAGGTCATCCAGAACCGCTCGGAGAAGTCGGCATCGGCTTCGGCGCCTCGGTCAAGAGCAAGAGCGAGAAGAAGGTCGGCGAACTGTTCCGTGAAGTGGAACCGGGCGACCTGATCAAGTTCGGCCTGATCCCCGAGCTGGTGGGCCGCCTGCCGGTGATCGCCACGCTCGGCGAGCTGACCGAGGACGCGCTGGTGCAGATCCTGACCGAGCCGCGCAATGCGCTGGTCAAGCAGTACCAGCAGCTGTTCTCGATGGACGGCGTCGAACTGGAAGTGCGGCCGTCGGCGCTGAGCGCCGTCGCGCGCAAGGCCCTGGCCCGCAAGACGGGTGCCCGTGGCCTGCGCTCGATCGTCGAGCACGCGCTGATCGACACCATGTTCGAATTGCCTTCGCTGGACAGCGTCGCCAAGGTCGTGCTGGACGAGCACAACATCGACGAGGACACCAAGCCGTTGCTGGTCTATCGCGAAACCAAGGCAAGCGCCTGAGGTCGCGATCACACGCCGGGCGATCTGCTTGCCATGACCCCTTGTGGAAGGCAATTGCTCAAAGGCTATTGAACGGCACCTTGTAATTGGTAGCTCGGACCCTAGATGGGCCTGAGAAAGAGAGGTTTTCATGTCCGGTCATCCGATCCTCCCCGCGGAACCCATCACGCTGCCGCTGCTGCCGCTGCGCGACGTGGTCGTCTTCCCGCACATGGTGATCCCGCTCTTCGTGGGCCGTCCCAAGTCCATCAAGGCCTTGGAAGCGGCGATGGAAGCAGGGCGCCAGATCATGCTGGTCGCGCAGAAGGCCGCCGGCAAGGACGAGCCCAAGCCCGACGACATGTTCGAGATGGGCTGCGTCTCCAGCATCCTGCAGATGCTGAAGCTGCCCGACGGCACGGTGAAGGTGCTGGTCGAGGGCCTGCAACGCGCCACGACCAACAAGATCGAGGACGGCGAGGAGCACTTCACCGCCGAGGTCCTGCCGATCCCGCCGGAAGCCGATGACCAGCCCGAGGTCGAGGCGCTGCGCCGCGCGGTGACGCAGCAGTTCGACCAGTACGTCAAGCTGAACAAGAAGATCCCGCCGGAGATCCTGACGTCCATCGCCGGCATCGATGACGCCGGCCGCCTGGCCGACACGATCGCCGCGCACCTGCCGCTCAAGCTCGATGCCAAGCAGTCGGTGCTGGACCTGTCCGAAGTGGGCAAGCGGCTCGAGAAGCTGCTGGACCTGCTCGAGCACGAGGTCGACATCCTCCAGGTCGAGAAGCGCATCCGTGGCCGCGTCAAGCGCCAGATGGAGAAGTCGCAGCGCGAGTACTACCTGAACGAGCAGGTCAAGGCCATCCAGAAGGAACTGGGCGACGGCGAGGAAGGCGCCGACATGGAGGAGCTGGAGAAGAAGATCCAGGCTGCTCGCATGCCGAAGGAAGCGCGCAAGAAGGCCGAGGCCGAGCTCAAGAAGCTCAAGCTGATGTCGCCGATGTCCGCCGAAGCGACCGTCGTGCGCAACTACATCGACACGCTGGTCAACCTGCCGTGGTCGAAGAAGACCAAGATCAAGCACGACCTGGCCAATGCCGAGGCCGTGCTGAACGAGGACCACTACGGCCTGGACAAGGTCAAGGAACGCATCCTCGAGTACCTCGCGGTGCAGCAGCGCGTCGACAAGGTCAAGGCGCCGATCCTGTGCCTGGTCGGCCCTCCGGGCGTGGGCAAGACCTCGCTGGGGCAGTCGGTGGCGCGCGCCACGGGCCGCAAGTTCGTCCGCATGGCGCTGGGCGGCGTGCGCGACGAGGCCGAGATCCGCGGTCACCGCCGCACCTACATCGGCTCCATGCCGGGCAAGGTGCTGCAGAGCCTGTCCAAGGTCGGCACGCGCAATCCGCTGTTCCTGCTCGACGAGATCGACAAGCTGGGCATGGACTTCCGCGGCGACCCGTCGTCGGCGCTGCTGGAGGTGCTGGACCCCGAGCAGAACCACACCTTCGCGGACCACTACATCGAGGTCGACTACGACCTGAGCGATGTGATGTTCGTGGCGACGTCGAACTCGCTGAACATCCCGCCGGCGCTGCTGGACCGGATGGAGGTCATCCGCCTGTCGGGCTACACCGAGGACGAGAAGGTCAACATCGCCCAGCGCTACCTGCTGCCCAAGCAACGCGGCAACAACGGCGTGAAGGAAGAGGAGCTCGAGGTCACCGAGGATGCGATCCGCGGCGTGATCCGCTACTACACGCGGGAAGCCGGCGTGCGTTCGCTCGAACGCGAGGTCTCGAAGATCTGCCGCAAGGTCGTCAAGGGCCTGCAGCTCAAGACCTTCACCGGCAAGGTGGTGGTCACCGAGGACAACCTCAACGAGTTCCTGGGCGTACGCAAGTACGACTTCGGCCGCGCCGAGAAGAAGAACCAGGTCGGCCAGGTGGTCGGCCTGGCGTGGACGGAAGTGGGCGGCGACCTGCTGACCATCGAAGCCACCGCGATGCCGGGCAAGGGCAACATCATCCGCACCGGCTCGCTGGGCGACGTGATGAAGGAATCGGTCGAGGCGGCACGCACGGTGGTGCGGTCGCGGGCTCGCCGCCTGGGCATCAAGGATGAACTCTTCGAGAAGCGCGACGTGCACATCCACGTGCCCGATGGCGCGACGCCGAAGGACGGCCCAAGCGCGGGCGCCGCGATGACGACGGCCTTCGTGTCGGCGCTGACCGGCATCCCGGTGCGTGCGGACGTGGCGATGACCGGTGAGATCACGCTGCGCGGCGAGGTGACGGCGATCGGTGGCCTGAAGGAGAAGCTCCTGGCGGCCCACCGTGGCGGCATCAAGACCGTGATGATTCCGGAAGAGAACGTCAAGGACCTGCAGGACATTCCCGAGAACGTGAAGAATCAGCTGGAGATCGTCCCGGTCCGCTGGATCGACCGCGTGCTGGAAGTGGCGCTGGAGGCTTATCCGCAGGCGCTGCCGGACGAGGAGGCGGCAACGCCTCCGGCCGAGAAGGTCGCGGAGACCAAGCCGGCCGACGCGACCGGCGATTCGCTGAAGCATTGACCGGCGCTCGTTCGCGAGCCTGATGACGACGCGCCTTCGGGCGCCGTTGTTCATTCCGCCGCGCGGGCGGCGAGGGGACCGGTGACGGTCGGGTGAATCGTCCTGGTGTTTGGGCGATCTTCATAAAGAAGTCGCCGAACTCTTGCGAGCGGGTGAAAAACCGTTCTATACTCTCGGCTTCAGCGCAAACGGTGCTGCGACGACAAGGCGAATCGCAAGAGACGCCACGAAGTTGAAGCAGGCAGTGCGTTGAAGACCATGCGGGAATAGCTCAGTT
>NZ_VOSR01000519.1:0-13909 GCF_007997345.1 Mitsuaria sp. TWR114 | reverse complement strand
CAGGCCGGGGCGTCGGCGCGGGCCAGGTTGGTGGCGAGCAGGGCGGCGGCCGACTGGCGGCCCTCGCGCAGGGACGCCAGCGCGTCGGTCAAGTCGATCGGCATGCCAAAACGGGTTATACTCTTCGGGTTTTTGCCGGACGACCCAGCCAAGGGGGCTGGAATCCGGCGGGAACGCGGTGTGCAGGCGGAGGATCCAAGTCCTTGTCGCACGTCGCAAATTCGCGGATCCGGCGAATCAAGGTGTTGCAACGTACAAGCAGACGTCGCAATTCGTGCCGGATTCTAGAACCAACCTTCGGAGTACTTATGTCCGTCACGATGCGTGAGATGCTGGAAGCCGGCGTCCATTTCGGTCACCAAACCCGCTTCTGGAACCCCAAGATGGCCCCGTATATCTACGGCCATCGCAACAAGATCCACATCATCAACCTCGAGAAGACGCTGCCCGCGTTCGAGGAAGCCCTGAAGTTCGTGCGCCAGCTCGCTGCCAAGCGCGGCACGATCCTGATGGTCGGCACCAAGCGCCAGGCCCGTGACATCGTCGCCGCCGAAGCCGAGCGCGCCGGCGTGCCCAGCGTGAACCAGCGTTGGCTGGGCGGCACGCTGACCAACTTCAAGACGGTCAAGACCTCGCTGAAGAAGCTCAAGGACATGCAGAGCCAGATCGACGCCGGCACCCAGCCCGCGATCAAGAAGGAAGCCCTGATGTTCCAGCGCGACATCAGCAAGCTGGAAAAGAACATCGGCGGCATCCAGGACATGGCCGCGCTGCCTGACGCCCTGTTCGTCATCGACGTCGGCTACCACAAGATCGCCGTCGCCGAAGCCAAGAAGCTGGGCATCCCGGTCATCGGCGTCGTCGACACCAACCACTCGCCCGAAGGCATCGACTACGTCATCCCTGGCAACGACGACTCGGCCAAGGCGGTCGCCCTGTACGCCAAGGCCGTCGCCGACGCCGTGCTGGAAGGCCGTGCCAACTCGACGAACGAAGTCGTCCAGGCCGTCGCCGCCGAAGGCGACGAGTTCGTGGAAGTGAACGAAGGCGCCTGATCCAGGCCCGAAGCCCTCAAGGGACATGACAAGGGGGCTGATTCAGCCCCCTTCGTCCAACCAGATTCAGAATTCCGCGGCGCCGGGTCGTTCCGGGCCGCGACACACGGAGATTGAAATGGCAGCAATTACCGCAAGCATGGTCGCCGAGCTGCGCGCCCGCACCGACTCCCCGATGATGGAGTGCAAGAAGGCCCTGACCGAGGCCGACGGCGATATGACCCGCGCGGAAGAGATCCTGCGCGTCAAGCTGGGCAACAAGGCCGGCAAGGCCGCCTCGCGCATCACCGCCGAAGGTGTCGTCGCCGCCGCGGTGAAGGGTGCCGCCGGTGCCGTCATCGAAGTCAACTGCGAAACCGA
The DNA here is from genome assembly GCF_007997345.1 of Mitsuaria sp. TWR114. Lineage (NCBI taxonomy): Bacteria > Pseudomonadati > Pseudomonadota > Betaproteobacteria > Burkholderiales > Sphaerotilaceae > Roseateles > Mitsuaria sp. TWR114. Next base: position 12,494 of record NZ_VOSR01000519.1, on the reverse strand, counting down.
CTTCGTTTCCAAGAACGACGCCTTCCTGGCCTTCGTGAACGCGCTGGCCGGCCTGGTCGCCGAGAACAACCCCGCCGACATCGCCGCCCTGTCCGCCCTGCCGCTGTCGCAGGAAGGCTTCGGCCCGACGGTCGAGGACGTGCGCAAGGGCCTGATCGGCAAGATCGGCGAGAACATGACGATCCGCCGCTTCAAGCGCTACGAAGGCGCCAAGCTGGCGTCCTACCTGCACGGCACCCGCATCGGCGTGATCGTCGAGTTCGAGGGTGACGAAGTCGCCGCCAAGGACGTCGCGATGCACGTCGCCGCGATGAAGCCGGCTGCGCTGTCGTCCGCCGAAGTCCCGGCCGAGCTGGTCGAGAAGGAGCGCAAGATCGCCGCCGAGAAGGCCGCCGAATCCGGCAAGCCGGCCGAGATCGTCGCCAAGATGGTCGAGGGCTCGGTGCAGAAGTTCCTGAAGGAAGTCTCGCTGCTGGACCAGGTCTTCGTGAAGGCCGCCGACGGCAAGCAGACCGTCGCCCAGATGCTCAAGGAGAAGGCCACGACGGTGAAGTCGTTCACCCTGTACGTGGTGGGCGAGGGCATCGAGAAGAAGGTCGACGACTTCGCCGCCGAAGTGGCTGCCCAGGTGGCGGCCGCGAGCAAGCAGCAATAAGCATCGCGACTCAAAAAGGGCGCCTCTGGCGCCCTTTACACTTGTGCGCTTGCGCATGCAGGCGCACGCACGACACTCTCTCTATCGGCTGTATTGACGAGGTAACAATGCCCGCCCACAAACGCATCCTGCTCAAGCTTTCCGGTGAAGCCCTGATGGGCGACGACTCCTACGGCATCAATCGCGCGACCATCGTGCGCATGGTCCAGGAAATCCAGGAAGTGACGAAGCTCGGCGTCGAAGTCGCGGTCGTCATCGGCGGCGGGAACATCTTCCGCGGCGTGGCGGGCGGCTCGGTGGGCATGGACCGCGCGACGGCCGACTACATGGGCATGCTGGCGACGGTGATGAACTCGCTGGCCCTGGCCGACACGATGCGCCAGGAAGGCATGACCGCCCGCGTCATGTCGGCGATCGCGATCGAGCAGGTCGTCGAGCCCTACGTGCGCCCCAAGGCGCTGCAGTATCTGGAAGAGGGCAAGGTCGTCGTGTTCGCCGCCGGCACCGGCAACCCCTTCTTCACGACCGACACGGCCGCCGCGCTGCGCGGCGCGGAAGTAGGCGCCGAGATCATGCTCAAGGCGACCAAGGTGGACGGCGTCTACACCGCCGACCCGAAGAAGGACCCGACCGCGACGCGCTACGCCCGCATCACCTTCGACGAGGCCATCAGCAAGAACCTGCAAGTCCTGGACGCGACCGCGTTCGCGCTGTGCCGTGACCAGAAGCTCCCCATCAAGGTGTTCTCGATCTTCAAGCCGGGCGCGCTCAAGCGCGTCGTGATGGGAGAGGACGAAGGCACCCTGGTGCACGTCTGAGGCGGCTCGCGCGTTGGAGTCCGGATCGCCGCTCCACCGGGAGCGGATCCTGCTCCGCCGATCCCGCTCGACCCTTTGATCCGAGGAAAAGAACATGAGCATCGCCGACATCAAGAAGAACGTCGAAGCCAAGATGGCCAAGTCCGTCGAGGCCTACAAGAACGAACTGCAGAAGATCCGCACCGGTCGCGCCCACCCCGGCCTGCTGGACCAGGTGCACGTGGACTACTACGGCTCGATGGTGCCGATCTCGCAGGTGGCCAACGTCACGCTGCTGGACGCCCGCACGGTCAGCGTGCAGCCCTGGGAGAAGGGCATGGGCCAGAAGATCGAGAAGGCCATCCGCGAATCCGACCTGGGCCTGAACCCGTCGTCGCAGGGCGACCTGATCCGCGTGCCGATGCCGCCGCTGTCGGAAGAGCGCCGCCGCGATCTGGTGAAGGTCGCCAAGGGCGCCGCCGAGGATGCCAAGGTCGCCGTGCGCAACCTGCGCCGCGACGCCAACGAGCAGGCCAAGAAGATGGCCAAGGACAAGCTCATCACCGAGGACGACGAGCGTCGCAGCCAGGACGAGGTCCAGAAGCTGACCGACCGCGTCGTCAACGAGATCGACAAGCTGCTCTCGGCCAAGGAAGCCGAGATCATGGCCGTCTGATCGTCGCGTCCTTGTGAGCGCCGACAGCAAGGCGGGTGTGCCCCGCCATGTGGCCATCGTCATGGATGGCAACGGTCGATGGGCGAAGAAGCGCTTCCTGCCGCGCTTCTTCGGCCACAAGCAGGGCGTGGACGCCCTGGTGCGCGTGGTGCAGGCCTGCATCGACCGCGACATCGAGTACCTCACCGTCTTTGCCTTCTCCAGCGAGAACTGGAAGCGGCCCAGCGACGAGGTGTCCGGCCTGATGGGCCTGGTGCTGGCGGCGGTGTCCCGCTACCTGGCGCGCATGGGCGCGATGGGCGTGCGCATCCGCATCGTCGGCGACCGCGAGGCGGTGTCCGACAAGCTGCGGGCCGCCTGGGCCGAGGCCGAGAACTCGACCGCCCACAACAGCAAGCTGACGCTGAACGTCGCGTTCAACTACGGTGGCCGCTGGGACATCGTCCAGGCCTGCCGCAAGGCGATGGAGGCCGGCGTGCAACCGGCCGAGTTGACCGAGGCGAAGCTCTCCGAGTTCATGGCGATGAGCTATGCACCGGACCCCGACCTGTTCATCCGCACCGGCGGCGAGCTGCGCATCAGCAACTTCATGCTCTGGCAGACCGCCTACACCGAGTTCGTGTTCTCCGATTGCCTGTGGCCGGAGTTTGGCGAAGCGCAACTGGACGAGGCGATCGCCGCGTTCCGGGCGCGCGACCGCCGCTTCGGTGGCGTCAACGTGCCGGGCGTTGCCCAGGAGGCTTGAAATGCTGCTTCAGCGCGTGATCACGGCCCTGGTCCTGCTCGCGATCCTGTTGCCGGCGCTGTTCGCGTCGAACCCGATGTGGTTCGCGCTGCTGACGCTGGTCATGATCGCGGCGGCCGGGTGGGAATGGTCGCGGCTGAACGGCAAGCCCGGCGCTCCGGCGCTCGTGTTCGGCGCCGCGCTGGCGGCGGCCTGCGCGGCGACGTTCTACGTCGTCGGCTTCCAGGTGCCGGCTTGGTGCTGGTGGCTGGCGGGCGGGCTGTGGGTGCTCGGCGGCGTGCGCGCGCTGGCCGTCGGCGTGGCCGGCTGGCCCAGACTGTCGCCGGCGCTGCGGCTGCTCCTCGGGGCGGTGCTGCTATGGGCGGCCTGGCTGGCGCTGGTCGTCGCGCGCCAGCGCGGCATCAATTTCCTGTTGTCGGCGATGTGCCTGGTCTGGATGGCCGACGTCGCCGCCTACTTCGCCGGCAAGACCTTCGGCCGTCGCAAGCTGGCGCCGGCGATCAGCCCGGGCAAAAGCTGGGAAGGCGCGATCGGCGGCCTGGTCGGCGTCATCGTCCTGGGCGTCGTCTGGGTGCATGTGATCGACCTGCGCCTGCCGGTGGATTCCCCCTCGATGTACACCGTGCTGGTGCAGCGGCTGGGCCTGGTGTCGCTGCTGGCGCTGGTCTTCCTGTCGGCGATGAGCGTCGTCGGCGACCTGTTCGAATCCTTGGTCAAGCGGGCCGCCGGCGCCAAGGACAGCAGCCAGCTGCTGCCCGGCCATGGCGGCGTGCTCGACCGTGTCGACGCGCTGCTGCCGGTCCTGCCGCTGGCGCTGGCGCTGACCTCCCTCTGATACCGCGGATTTCCCAGCGATGAGCTCCACCTTCCAACGTCCGCAGCAGGTCTGCGTGCTGGGATCCACCGGATCGATCGGCACCAGCACGCTGGACGTGATCGCGCGTCATCCCGACCGCTACCGCGTCTTCGCGCTGTCGGCGATGAGTCGCGTCGACGAACTGGCGGCCCAATGCCTGCAGCATCAGCCGCGTTTCGCTGTGCTGCCGGATGCCGCGCTGGCGGCGCAGCTGCGCGCGAGACTGCGCGAAGCCGGCTCGCGCACCGAGGTGCTGGACGGCATGGCCGCGCTCAGCGAGATCGCCGCCCACCCCGAGGTGGACGCGGTGATGGCGGCGATCGTCGGCGCGGCCGGACTGCCGCCAGCGATGGCCGCGGCGCGCGCGGGCAAGCGGCTGCTGCTGGCCAACAAGGAAGCCATCGTGCTCGGCGGCGCGCTGTTCATGCAGGCGGTCGAGCAGGGCGGCGCCACGCTGCTGCCGGTGGACTCGGAGCACTCGGCGATCTTCCAGTGCCTGCCCGAGGACCGGTCGACCTGGTCCCAGCGCATCGACCACATCGTGCTCACCGCGTCCGGCGGTCCGTTCCGCCAGCGTGATCCGGCCTCGCTCGCCGATGTCACGCCGGAGCAGGCCTGTGCGCATCCGAACTGGGTGATGGGCCGCAAGATCTCGGTGGACTCGGCCACGATGATGAACAAGGCGCTCGAGGTCATCGAGGCGCGCTGGCTCTTCAACCTCAAGCCCGAGCAGATCAAGGTCCTGATCCACCCGCAGAGCATCGTGCACTCGATGGTGGTCTGCCGCGACCACTCGGTGCTGGCGCAGCTCGGCACGCCCGACATGCGGGTGCCCATCGCCTATGCGCTGGCCTTCCCCGAGCGCGTCGAGTCGGGCGCCGGGCTGCTGGACCTGCTCAAGACCCCCAGCCTGGCCTTCGAGGAGGCGGACGCGGTCCGCTTCCCCGGCCTGCACCTGTCGTGGCAGGCGCTGCGGGCGGCCGAGGGCAGCACTGCGGTCCTGAACGCGGCCAACGAGGAGGCGGTGGCCGCCTTCCTGGACCGTCAGCTGCGCTTCGATCACATCTGCCGCGTCAACCGCGACGCGCTTGAGGCGGTGATGCCGCAGGCCGGCGAGGTCGACAGCGTCGAAGGCCTGTTGGCGCTCGATGCCCGGGCCCGCCGGCACGCCCGGCAGCGGATCGCGGCGTTCGCCGCTGCGGTCTGACCCTTCCGTCACCGGTCGCCACACCGATCCCGCCTTCGATCCAGGACGCCCGCGATGCTCTCCCAAGTCCTCTATTTCCTCGTCACGCTGGGCATCCTGATCGTGATCCACGAGTGGGGCCACTATCGCGTCGCCCGCGCTTGCGGCGTCAAGGTGCTGCGCTTCTCGGTCGGTTTCGGCCGCGTGCTGCTGCGTCGGCGCAAGTCGCCGGACAGCACCGAGTTCACGCTCAGCGCCATCCCGCTCGGCGGCTATGTCCGCATGCTCGATGAAAGCGACGGCCCGGTGGCGCCGGGCGAGCAGTCGCAGGCCTTCAATCGCAAATCCCTGTGGCAGCGCGCGGCCATCGTCGCCGCGGGCCCGGCCGCCAACCTGATCCTGGCGGTGCTGCTGTTCGCGGCGGTCGGCTGGATCGGGCGAGAGGAGCCCAAGGCGCTGCTTGGTTCGCCGGTGGCCGGAGGTCTTGCCGAGCGCGCCGGCCTGCGCGCCGGTGACTTGGTGCAGGCCTGGTCCTCCGATGGCGAGGACTGGGAGGACGTTCGTTCAATGCCGGACTTCGGCTGGCAGCTGGCGCAGGCGGTGGCCGACAAGCGGCCGCTGCTGCTGAGCGTCAGCGACGCGGCCGGTCATGGCCGCCGCACGGTCCGGCTGGAGACCGACACGCTGGAGAGCCGCGACTTCGACGAGAAGACCATGGGCCGCATCGGCCTGGGCGGCGTGTTCGTCGAGCCGGTGCTGGGGCGCATGGTCCCGGGCGAGCCCGCCGAGGCCGCCGGCCTGCTGCCCGGGGATCGCGTGCTGCGTGTCAATGACGAGCCGGTGCCGGATGTCGCCTGGTTCATCCAGCGCGTGCGCCGCGCGGTGGTCGACAACCAGGCGGAGCCGCTCAGACTGCAGGTCCTTCGCGACGGCCAGCAGCTCGAGCGGGTGGTCACGCCGCGCGTCGAGATCGCCGGCGACCAGCGCGTCGCGCGCATCGGCGCCGGCTTCGATGCCCGGCCGGCGTTGGTCACCGTGCACTACGGCCCCGTCGAATCGGTGAGGCAAGGCCTGACCCGGACCTGGGAGCTCAGCGCGCTGACGGTGAAGACGCTGGGCCGCATGTTGGTGGGTGAAGCTTCGGTAAAGAACCTCAGCGGCCCCCTCACGATCGCCAAGGCCGCGGACCAGTCGGCGAGCCTCGGGCTGACGGCGTTCCTGAGTTTCCTCGCGGCGGTCAGCGTGAGCCTCGGGGTGCTGAACCTGCTGCCGCTGCCGATGCTCGATGGCGGACACCTGATGTATTATCTTTTCGAGGGTTTGAGCGGCCGCCCTGTCTCTGAGTGGTGGCACAAGCAGCTGCAACGTGCAGGCATCGCCGTCGTGCTGCTGATGATGAGCCTGGCCCTTTTCAACGATCTGACCCGCACGCTGGGTCTGCACTGAAGCTTCCGCATGTCCCGATTCCTGCCCGACGCCCTGCGCCCCCACGTGATCCAACTGGCGGTGCTGGCCACCGCGCTGCACGCCGGTTCCGCCTGGGCCGCCGAACCGTTCGTACTCAAGGACATCCGCGTCGAAGGCCTGCAGCGTACCGACCCGGGCACGGTCTTCGCGGCGCTGCCCTTCCGCATCGGTGACACCTACAACGACGAGAAGGGCGCCGCCGCGCTGCGCGCGCTGTTCGCGACGGGCCTGTTCAAGGACGTGCGGATCAACCTCGACACCGATGCGGTCGTCATCGTGATCGAGGAACGCCCGATCATCGCCAACGTCAGCTTCGTTGGCCTCAAGGAGTTCGACACCGAGGCCCTGACCAAGTCGCTGAAGGACGTGGGCATCGGCGAAGGCAAGCCCTTCGACAAGGCGCTGGCCGACCGCGCCGAGCAGGAACTCAAGCGGCAATACCTGACCCGCTCGCTGTACGGCGCCGAGGTCACGACGACGATCACCCCGATCGAGCGCAACCGCGTCAACGTCAGCTTCTCGGTGACCGAGGGCGAGCCGGCCAAGATCGCCGAGATCCGCATCCTCGGCAACAAGGTCTTCAGCGAGAGCACGCTGACCGGCCTGCTCGAGCAGACCACCTCCGGCTGGCTGACCTGGTACACCAAGACCGACCGCTATTCCCGCGCCAAGCTGAACGCCGACCTGGAGACGATCCGCTCGTACTACCTGAACCGCGGCTACCTGGAGTTCAACGTCGAGTCGACGCAGGTCACGATCTCGCCGGACAAGCAGAGCATCAGCGTCGCGATCACGATCAGCGAAGGCCAACCCTACACCGTCAACGGCATCAAGCTCGAAGGCGACTTCCTCGGACGCGAGGAGGAGTTCAAGCGCCTGGTCGCGCTCAAGCCGGGCCAGCCCTACAACGGTGAGGCGGTGGCGCAGACGACGCGCAACTTCCAGGACCTTTACGGCACCTTCGGTTATGCCTTCGCCCGCGTCGAGAGCCGGCCCGAGATCGACCGCGCCACCGGCCAGGTCACCGTCACGCTGGTGGGCGAGCCGCAGCGCCGCGTCTACGTGCGCCGCGTGCTGATCTCCGGGAACACGCGCACCCGCGACGAGGTCATCCGTCGCGAGTTCCGCCAGTTCGAATCGTCCTGGTACGACGGCGCGCGCATCAAGGCCTCGCGCGACCGCGTCGAGCGCCTGGGCTACTTCAAGGACGTCACCATCGACACGACCGAGGTGCCGGGCTCGCCCGACCAGGTTGACGTCACACTGACCGTCACCGAGCGTCCGACCGGCAACATCCAGATCGGCGCCGGCTACTCGAGCGCGAGCAAGCTGTCGCTGTCCGGCTCGATCTCGCAGGAGAACGTGTTCGGCTCCGGCAACTACCTGGGCATCCAGGTCAACACCGCCAGCACCGGTCGCTCGCTGGGCGTGACGACGGTGGACCCGTACTTCACGGTCGACGGCGTGTCGCGCGCGATCGACGTGTTCTACCGCACCGTCAAGCCGATCAACAACCTGGGCGAGGAATACGAGTTCGCCTCGTACGGCGGCTCGGTCAAGTTCGGCGTGCCGTTCTCCGAAGACGACACGGTGTTCTTCGGCATCGGCTACGAGACGACGCGCATCACGACGCGCACCGGCCTGCCCAACAGCTACTGGCTGTTCCGCGAGCAGTTCGGCGCCTCGGCGATGTCCATCCCGCTGACGATCGGCTGGAAGAAGGACAACCGCGACTCGGTGATCACGCCGACCGCCGGTGCGATGAAGCGCGTCAACCTGGAAATGAGCCCGGTCGGCGACTCGCGCTACACGATCGCCAACCTGCAGTACCAGGAGTTCTTCCCGCTGGGCCGCAAGTTCTCGCTGATGATCAACGGCGAATTCGCCTACGGCAAGGGCCTGGGCGGCCGGCCGTATCCGATCTTCAAGAACTTCTACGGCGGTGGCCTGGGCTCGGTGCGGGTGTTCGAGCCCGGCACGCTGGGTCCGGTCGACGTCACCGGTTCCTACACCGGCGGCAACCGCAAGTTCAACCTGAACACCGAGTTCTACGTCCCGGTGCCGGGCTCCGGCAACGACAAGAGCTTCCGCCTGTTCGGCTTCCTCGACGCCGGCAATGTCTGGGGGCAGGACGAGAAGCTGAACTTCCAGGACGTCCGGGCCTCGGCCGGCGTGGGCATCAGCTGGCTGTCGCCGATGGGCCCGCTGCGCCTGAGCTATGGCTCGCCGATCCGCAAGAAGTCCACGGATAGAATCGAGCGATTCCAATTCCAGATCGGGACTGCATTCTGATGAAGAGCAAGCTGTCGCAGATCGTCGCCACCGTCCTGTTGGCGGGTGCGACGACCCTGGGCGCGCAAGCCCAGGAAGTCAAGATCGGCTACGTCAACAGCGAGCGGATCCTGCGCGAGACCAACTTGGCCAAGGCCGCCGAGACCAAGCTGCAGGCCGAGTTCAGCCGCCGCGAAAAGGCCCTGCTGGACCTGGAGACCAAGCTGCGCGGCGCCGCCGAGAAGCTCGACAAGGACAGCCCCGCGCTGAGCGAAGCCGAACGGGGCCGCCGCCAGCGCGAGCTGATCGAGCAGGACCGCGACCTGCAGCGCAAGCGCCGCGAGTTCAACGAGGACGTTGCCCAGCGCAAGAACGAGGAACTCTCCGCGGTGATCGAGAAAGCCAACAAGGTCATCAAGAAGATCTTCGAGGATGACAAGTACGACCTGATCGTTCAGGATGCGATCCATGCCAGCCCCCGCGTGGACATCACGAAGAAGGTGATCGACCAGCTCAACGCACAGAAGTGACCATGAAACAGCTTGTGGTCTCGGATCTGATCGCCGCCTTGGGCGGCGATCTTGTTGGTGCCTCCGATGTGGCGATCGGCGCGATCGCGCCCCTGGAGGAGGCCGGCGCGGACGCGATCGCCTTCCTCTCGAATCCGAAGTACGAATCGCAGCTCGCCACGACCGGCGCGGCCTGCGTGATCGTGTCGCCCAAGCTGGCCGAGGCCGCCGCGGCGCGTCGGGGGGATGGCTCGACCGCCTGCTGCATCGTCGCGCCGGATCCCTACCTCTATTTCGCCCGCCTGACCCAGTGGTGGGCCGCGAACATGCGCAAGCCGCGCGCGGCGCCGGCCATCCATCCGACGGCCACCGTCGCGGCGGATGCGACCCTGGGCCGCGACGTCGAGGTCGGCCCGCATGCGGTGATCGAATCCGGCGCGGTGCTGGGCGACGGCGCCCGCATCGGCGCGCACACCATCGTCGAACAGGACGCCCGCGTTGGCGCGCACACGCGCCTGGCACCCCATGTGGTGTTCGGCCATGACTGCGTGATCGGTGCCCACTCGCTGGTGCACAGCGGCGTGGTGATCGGCGCCGACGGTTTCGGCTTCGCGCCCACCAAGGGCGCCGCCGGCGTCGAGTGGGTGAAGATCGAGCAGCTCGGCGCGGTGCGCATCGGCGACGGCGTGGAGATCGGCGCCAATACCTGCATCGACCGCGGCGCCCTGGGCGACACGGTGATCGCCGACGGCGTGATCATCGACAACCTCGTCCAGATCGCCCACAACGTGAAGATCGGCCGCGGCACGGCCATCGCCGGCGCCGTGGCGATCGCGGGCAGCGCCGAGATCGGCGCGAACTGCATCGTGGCCGGCGCGGCGCGCATCAACGGCCACATCAAGATCACCGACGGCGTGCAGATCGGCCCGACGGCCAACATCAGCAACAGCATCGACAAGGCCGGCGCCTACGCCGGCATGTGGCCCTTCGAGGACGCCGCGTCCTGGCAGAAGAACGCCGCCGCGCTGCGCGGGCTCTATGAGCTGCGCCAGCGCGTGCGAGCCCTGGAAAAGAAGACGACATGAACGAGACCCGCATCGACATCCACGGCATCCTCGAGAAGCTGCCCCATCGCTACCCGATCCTGCTGGTGGACCGCGTCCTGGAGGTGGAGAAGGGCGTGCGCATCCGCGCGATCAAGAACGTCAGCATCAACGAGCCCTTCTTCCTGGGCCACTTCCCGCACCGGCCGGTGATGCCGGGCGTGCTGATCCTGGAAGCGCTGGCGCAGGCCGCGACGCTGCTGGCGGTGGAGAGCTACAACTTCACGCTGGACGAGAACCATGTCGTCTACTTCGCCGGCATCGACAACGCCCGCTTCAAGCGCCCGGTGGAGCCGGGGGACCAGCTGATCCTGGAAGTGACGCTGGACCGCGCCAAGGCCGGCATCTACAAGTTCGGCGCCAAGGCGCTGGTGGGCACCGACATCGTGGCCGAGGCCGGCCTGATGTGCACGATGCGCAAGCTGGACTGCTGATCCGGCGTCCACCCCGTTCCCGCAGCCTCCTCACGCCCATGGCCCAGATCCATCCCACCGCCATCGTCGATCCGAAGGCGCAGCTCGACGACACCGTCCAGGTCGGTCCCTACGCGGTGATCGGCCCCGAGGTGCGCATCGGCGCGGGCACGCGCATCGGTCCGCACACCCTCGTCGAGGGCAGGACCACGATCGGCCGCGACAACGTCATCTTCCAGTTCGCGTCGATCGGCGCGATGCCGCAGGACATGAGCCATGGCGGCGAGGTGACGGAGCTGGTGATCGGCGATCGCAACACGATCCGCGAGTTCTGCACCTTCAACACCGGCACCTTCAAGGAGCAGGGCGTCACCCGCGTCGGCTCGGACAACTGGATCATGGCCTACGTACACCTGGCGCATGACGTGATCGTCGGCGACCACTGCGTGCTGGCCAACAACGCCACGCTGGCCGGCCACGTCCATGTCGGCGACTGGGCGACCATCGGCGGCCTGACCGGCGTCCACCAGTTCGTGCATGTCGGCGCGCACGCGATGATCGGCTTCCAGGGGCATGTCGCGCAGGACGTCGCCCCGTACATGACCGTCGACGGCAATCCGCTGACGGTGCGGGCGGTCAACCTCACCGGGCTGCGCCGCCGCGGCTTCAGCAATGACCGGCTGGGCGTGATCCGCCAGGTCCACAAGCTGCTGTTCCGCGACGGCACGACGCTGGAGCAGTCGGTGGCCAACCTGGAGGCGCTCAAGCAAGGCCAGGACGCGGAGTCCATCCGCGACATCCAGGTGATGCTGGACTTCCTGGCCGGCGCCAAGCGCGGCCTCGTCCGCTGATCGGCCCGGACGCATGACATGACCTCCACGGATCCTCGACTGGGCCTGGTGGCCGGCGAGGCCTCCGGGGACCTGCTCGCGAGCCTGCTGCTGCAGGGCTTGAAGGCGCGCTGGCCGGGCCTGACCGCCGCAGGCATCGGCGGGCCGAAGATGCAGGCGCAGGGCTTCGACGCCTGGTGGCCCAGCCACAAGCTGTCGATCTTCGGCTACTGGGACGCGATCAAGAACGTCCGCGAGCTGCTGGCGATCCGCCGCCAGCTCGGTGACCGGCTGCTGGCGGAGCGCCCGTCGGTGTTCGTCGGCGTTGACGCGCCGGACTTCAACTTCGGCCTGGAGCAGCGGCTGCGCGAAGCCGGCATCAAGACCGTGCACTTCGTCTGCCCGTCGATCTGGGCCTGGCGCGCGGAGCGCGTCACCACGATCAAGCGCAGCGCGGACCATGTGCTGTGCCTGTTCCCGTTCGAACCGGAGATCCTGGCCAAGGCCGGCATCCCGGCGACCTACGTCGGTCACCCGCTCGCGGACCAGATCCCGCTCGAGCCGCCCCGCGAGGACGCGCGCGCCGCCGCCGACCGGGTGCGCACCGCGATGTCGCTGACGCCGGTGCTGGTCGAGCGCCGCTGAGCGCCGCGGAACACCGGCGAGCGCCCGTCGGTCACCCTGACCGGGCGCGGCCCGCACGCCGATTGCCCCGTTCCACGCGGGGCGCCGTGGGGCGCTTCGTCCCTGGGAGAGGAAGCCGGGGCCGGTGACGACGGCGCGATGGTGCGCCGCGCATCGCCCTGCGAAGATGACCCGCATGCCGCCGCTCGACGCCGCCACGCTGCTGATGGTGATCGCCGTCATCGATACCGTCGCGTGCATCGTCTGGCTCGCGCTGGGCGAGGTGCTGCGCATCGCGCCGCGCGCGGCGCGTCGGCTCTCCGCCTATCACGGCGTGTGCGCGCTGGCCTGGTGGCCGGCGT
>NZ_VOSR01000518.1:0-4796 GCF_007997345.1 Mitsuaria sp. TWR114 | reverse complement strand
GGCTGCTCGCCGCCGGCGAGCCCAACGTCTGGGACGTGCTGACCCGCCGCTTCGAGGCCAGCCTGATCCTGACCGCGCTGGACCTGACCCGCGGCCGCCGCATCGAGGCCGCGCAGAAACTGGGCATCGGCCGCAACACCATCACGCGCAAGATCCAGGAGCTCAACCTCGACGCGTGAGGCGGTCCAGCCACACGCCCAGTCCCTGGGCGTTGAGCTCGACATCCATCGCCAGGAGGGCGGCCACGCGCGTGGGCGCCATCCGGTCGCCGAGGTGCTCGCGCACCCGGCGCTGGAACATCGCGAGCAGCTCGCGCTTGAGCGCGGCGTGCCGATCGGGCGCGTCCTTCAGGCCGCTCGCGATCGCGACCATCTCGTCGATCTGCGACAGCAGCAGCGCCGCCAGGCGCTCGACGTCCGCCGCATCGCGGCCGACGGCGCTGTAATGCGTCAGGTACATGCGTGACGGCCGCGTCGCCATCATCCGGCGGATGGAGTCGCGCAGCGCGTCGGGTTCGAACTGCACCGGCGTGCTGGTCGGCAGGATCCAGGCGCCCCGCTCGGGATCGTCGAATTCGCGGTAGGACAGGCCGAAGGTGTCGCCGGTGAACCAGCCGCCGCTGGCCTCGTCCCACAGGCAGTGGTGGTGCCGCGCATGCCCCGGCGTGTCGATCAGCCGCAGCGTGCGGGCGCCCACGGCGATGCGCTGCTCGTCGCTGCTGGCCTGGGCGCGCGACTCCGGCACGCCGACCAGCTCGCCGTAGGAGCGGCGCATCTCTTCCTCGCCGTAGACGGCCAGCGCGCCGGCCCACAGCGCCGAGGGATCGACCATGTGCCGCAGCCCCCGCGGGTGCACCAGCATCGTGGCCGACGGCAGCGCCGCCATAAGCGGCCCGACGCCGCCGGCGTGGTCCAGGTGCACGTGCGTCGGGATCACCCAGTCCACCGCCTCGCGCGGCAGGCCCAGCGCCTCCAGCGCGCCGAGCAGCCGCGGCAGCGCATGGCGCGTGCCGGTGTCGATGAAGGCCGCCCGACCGCCGTCCACGACCAGGAAGGCGGCATCGAAGTGGTCGCGCTGGAAGGCGGTGTCCACGGCATAGAGGCCGGGGCCGAGCGCTTCCAGGTAGGCCGGCAGCGATGCCGGGGCCGGGGGCAGGGCGGTGTTGTCGCTCACGGGAGGTCTCCGGGTCGGGTTCTTAGAATGGCCCGCAGGTTACGCGATGCCGCCCTTGGGCGCCGTCGCGCGCAGGACGCGCTCTTTCCGCGCTCCTGCTCCCGTTCCCCGTTCGCCCGTTCCCACGCTTCCCCGGAAGCCCACCGCATTGAGGACCCCGCCATGGCCGTTCGAGAGATCCTGAAGATGGGCGATCCCCGCCTGCTGCGCCATGCCCAGCCGGTCGAGGCCTTCGACACGCCGGAGCTCCGCACGCTGCTCGAGGACATGTTCGACACGATGAAGGCCGCCAACGGCGCCGGCCTCGCTGCGCCGCAGATCGGCGTGGACCTGCAGGTGGTCGTGTTCGGCTTCCAGCGCAACGAGCGCTATCCGGAGGCGCCGCCGGTGCCGATGACGGTGCTGATCAATCCGACGATCGAGCCGCTGACCGACGAGACCGAGGAGGGTTGGGAAGGCTGCCTGTCGGTGCCGGGCCTGCGCGGCGTGGTGCCGCGGCTGAGCCGCATCCGCTATCGCGGCTTCGACGCCTTCGGCGGCCTGATCGACCGCGAGGCCGAGGGCTTCCATGCCCGCGTCGTCCAGCATGAATGCGACCACCTGGTGGGCACGCTCTATCCGATGCGGATCAAGGACTTCAGCCGCTTCGGCTTCACCGAGGTCCTGTTCCCGGGCCTGGACCCGAACACCGACGATTGAGGCGGCCCGGCGCCGGCGCTCGGCGCAGGTGTACGCTGCCCGATTGACGGTTCGGCAACAGGGCGACAAGTTGTAAGCATCCGTGCACCGGCTTGTCGTCGCCGCGTTAAGAAACGATCGCGGAACTCCGCGTCCCGCAGCCCCGGCGTCCTCCGGGGGAGGCTACTGGTCATGACTGAGTCCCTGAATCGATGGCCGGCGGCGTGCCGAGGGCGCGTTGGCTGATGACCCTGGCAATGCTGCTGCTCACGCTGGCCGCGGCGCTGGCGCATGCGCCGGCCTGGGCGGACCCCCCGTCCCGCGCCGGACGACTGGCCGAGATGACCGGCACCGTCTGGCTGTACGACGCCGAAGAGCGCGAATGGGTGCAGATGCACCGCAACCAGACCGTCGGCGAGGGCGACCGCCTGCGCGCCGACGACGGCAGCGGCGCCACGGTGACGATCGGGACGGCGACGCTGTGGATGGACCAGCGCAGCGAGATCGAGTTCAACGCGCTCGCCGATTCCCGCATCGCGGTGCAGATCGTCAAGGGCGGCGTGGGGCTGCGCGTGCGCGGCCAGGAGTCGGCGGATGAATGGACGCTGCGCACGCTGGAGGGCCGCTTCGGCTTCGAGCGCGAGGGCCTGTACCGCGTCTCGCAGCTGGACCGCGGCAGCGAGGCGCAGGCCTGGCAGGGCAAGCTGCGTTTCGACTCGCGCGCGACCGACGCGCAGCCGGTCTGGCTCGGCACGAACGAGCAGGCGGAGTTCTGGTGGGACAACGGCCCGCGCACCGAGCGCCAGCCGCTGCAGCAGGATGGCTTCGCGCGGCTGATCCTCGAGGACAACCGCGACCTCGGCGCGCAGCCGCTGGTGGGCAGCGGCACGCCCGTGCCCTATGTGTCGCCCGAGATGACCGGCGCCGAGGACCTGGCGCGCTACGGCGCCTGGGAGCAGAGCCCCGACTACGGCGCGGTGTGGGTGCCGACGGTGGTCGTGGCCGACTGGGCGCCGTACCGCTACGGCCGCTGGATGTGGAGCGCCCGCTGGGGCTACACCTGGGTCGACGACATGCCCTGGGGCTTCGCGCCCTTCCACTACGGCCGCTGGGCCTACTGGCGCGACCGCTGGTGCTGGGTGCCGGGGCCCTACGTGCGCCGGCCGGCCTACGCGCCCGCGCTGGTGGGCTGGGTGGGGCCGGGGATCTCGGTCGGCGTGGTCGTCGGGGGCGGACGTCGTCCGCCCGCCGCGCTACGGTGGTTGGGTGCCGCTGGCGCCGCGCGAGGCGTGGACGCCGTCCTACCGCTACAGCCAGGCCTATTGGCGCCGGGTCAATCCGGGGCCGAATCCGGCGACCGTCGTCCGGCCGGGCGAGCGCCCCCCGTACTACCGCCATGAACGCGAGCATGGCGCCCTGTTCACGCAACGGCCGGTGGCCGCGCCGCTGCCCGCCACGGCGCTGCAGCCGCAGCGCTCCTGGCCGCCGCGGCCGGGCGGGCAGGCCGACAGCCGCCCGGACGGCCGACCGTTCATCGACCGCGACCGTGACGGCCGCCCGGATGGTCGCCCCGATGGCCGCGAAGGTCGGCCTTACCTCGACCGCAATGGCGATGGCCGTCCGGACAACATCGGCGACGCACGCCCCGGCGACAGCCGGCCAGTGCGCGGCGTGATCCGACCGGAACCCGACGCGGCCACCGTCCGACCCCAGCTGCCCACGGCCGCGCCGTCACCGGCGGCACAGACGGTGGTGCCGCAGCGTGGTCCGGACGTCCAGCGTCCATCCGAGCGACGTGAAGGTGACCGGGATCCGTGGCGTCCGCGCGGCCAGGACGGCGCGGAGCGCAACGACCATGGCAACGATCGCGCTAACGATCGCGGCAACGGCCGGGGCGACTGGGGCCACCGTGGCCGCGACTGGCAAGGGCCCGAACGCCAGGATCCGGTGCGCGTGGCGCCGCCGGCGCGGATCGAGCAACCGCGCGTGGAGTCCCCGCGCTTCGAGCCGCCGCGCGCCGAGCAGCCTCGCTTCGAGCGTCCGCAGCCGCGGATGGAACAACCGCGCATGGAGCAGCCGCGCGTGGAAGCGCCGCGTCCGATGCCGCAGCCGCAACCGCGCATGGAGGTCCCCCGCCCGGCAGCGCCTGCGCCGGCACCGCGCGCCGAGCCATCCCGTCCGGCACCGGCGCCGGCGCCGCGTGCGGAACCGCCGCGCGGCCGCGGCGAACCCGGCCCGCGCCAGATGGAACGTTGAGCGCCGGGCTCAGTCGATCCTGAACGACACGCCGGTGATGAACAGCGTGTCGTTCTTCTTGAGGCCTTCGCCGGGATTGCTGTCGTAGCGGTGCTGGACGGTGGCGGTCAGGCTCAGGCGCTTGGTCATCGCGACCGAGAGGCCGCCGTCGAAGGTCGCGCGGTACTCGCCGCTGTTGCGCAGGTCGGGCAGGTAGGCGAGCCGCTGCTTGAGCGTCGTGTTGTCGGAGACCTTGTGGTTGGACTCCTCGGCCAGCAGCACCTCGAGGTTGCCGTAGCGGCTGCGGGTGACGCCGTCGACGATGGCGGGCGCGACGTAGCGCTCGTGCGTGTAGCCGAGACCGCCGGAGACATCCCAGGTCAGGTCGTCGCGCTTGATCAGGTGGTAACCGGCGCCGCCGCCCACCGACAGCCGCGAGGACAGGTTGGCCGGCTCATCCTTGAGCGCGTCGAACTGGCCGAAACCGAAGATGCGATCGGTGAGATCGCGCTGGTAATGCGCGCCGAAGGCGTAGCGCTGCTCGGAGTCCGAATCGTCGTCCTTGAGGTACATCGCACGGCCGTTGAGCGAGAGCTTGTCGGTGGTGCTCGCCTTGACGGCTTCGCCGCTCAGGTTGACGGTGGTCGAGTCGCTGTTGCCGGAGGAGACGCTCGCGCCGGCGGTGAACAGGGCGCGCCACTGGCCGTCGT
>NZ_VOSR01000517.1:0-7831 GCF_007997345.1 Mitsuaria sp. TWR114 | reverse complement strand
ACCTGGATGTCGGCCTGCCCGACGCCTGCGGGGACGCGGTCTACCTGGACGCGCTGGAAACCGCGCTGGCCGAGGTCTGGCGGCGCCTGGCCGATCGCCCGCCGGGGCTGGCCTTCTACCTGGCCGGCGCCGATCCGCACGAGGGCGACCGGCTCGGCCGGCTCAAGCTCAGCGCCGACGGGCTGCTGCGCCGCGACCGGATGGTGCTGGACGCGCTGGTCGAGCGCCGCATCCCGGTGGCGCTGAGCATGGCCGGCGGCTACGGCGAGGACCTGGCGGTGACCGTCGAGGTGCAGATGCGCACGCTGGGCGCGGCGCGCAGGCCTGGGCGCGCTGGCGCGACAGTAGCCCGCGCGACACCTGACCCCGCGCGGCGGTGGAAGAATCGCCGCCATGTCCGCCATGTCCGCCATGTCCGCCATGTCCGCCATGTCCGCCAACCGCTCCGACGCCTCCACGCCCGAGCCACGCCCGGCCCCCGAGCCGCGCCAGGCCTTCGCCCGTTTCCAGCCGGTGCCCACGCGCTGGATGGACAACGACGTCTACGGCCATCTGAACAACGTCGTCTACTACAGCCTGTTCGATACGGCGGTGAACCGCTATCTGATCGAGCAGGGCGCGCTGGACCTGCACCATGGCACCGTCATCGGCCTGGTCATCGAGACGCACTGCAACTTCTTCGCCTCGCTGGCCTTCCCGCAACTCGTGGAAGCCGGCCTGCGGGTGACGAAGCGCGGCCGTTCCAGCGTCCGCTACGAGATCGGCCTGTTCGCCGAGGGCGAGCCGCTGTGCGCCGCGCGCGGGCACTTCGTCCACGTCTATGTCGACCGGGAGACGCGCCGCCCGGTGGACGCGCTGCCCGACACCTACCAGCAAGCGCTGCGAGCGCTGGAGATGCCATGACCCTGCCCGACCCGCTGCCCAATCCGTTCACGCCGCCCACGCCCGAGCAATCCGCGGCGGTGGACGCCGCCATCGTGACCCGCCATTCGATGCGCGCCTTCCTGCCCACGCCGGTGCCGCGCGCGCTGATCGAGGAACTGCTGGCCGTGGCGGCGCGGGCGCCCTCGGGCACCAACACCCAGCCCTGGCAGGTCCATGTGCTGACCGGTGGCGCGAAGGACCGGCTGGTGGCGCGCATCCAGTCGGTCTACGACGACCCGGAGGAACTGGCCACCCACAGCGAGGAGTACGCCTACTACCCGCGCGAGTGGGTCTCGCCCTACATCGATCGCCGCCGCAAGGTCGGCTGGGACCTGTACGGACTGCTGGGCATCACCAAGGGCGACAAGCTGCGCATGCATGAGCAGCACGGCCGCAACTATCGCTTCTTCGACGCGCCGGTGGGCCTGATGTTCACCATCGACCGGGTGATGCAGCAGGGCAGCTGGCTGGATTACGGCATGTTCCTGCAGAACATCATGGTGGCGGCGCGCGGCCGCGGCCTGCACACCTGCCCGCAGGCGGCCTTCACCCAGTTCCACCGCGTGATCGCCGAGGAACTGGGCCTGGCGCCCCACCAGCAGGTGGTCTGCGGGATGTCGCTGGGCTACGCGGACCCGGCGGCGATCGAGAACACGCTGGTCACCGAGCGCGATCCGGTGGCGGCGTTCACCCGCTTCCTCGAGTGAGGGACACGCGGACGCCGAGGTGGGCGATCCGCGTGCAGCCTCCCGGGACCCTCGGCCTACAGTTGGCGCTTTCCTGCACGGAGATGCGCCCATGAGCAAGCCCAGCGTCCTGGTGGCCCGCAAGACCTTCGACGACATCGTCGACCGGCTGCGCCCTCACTTCGAGGTCGAGGCCAACGACAGCGACACGGGCTGGTCCCAGGACGAACTGATCCGCCGCCTGCAGGGCAAGGCCGGCGCATACATCGCCGGCGGCGACCGCATCGACGCGAAGCTGCTCGACGCCTGCCCCCAACTGAAGGCCGTCTGCACGATGGCCGTGGGCTACAACAACATCGACGTGGCCGCCTGCACCGCGCGCGGCGTCGTCGTGACGAACGCGCCGGACGTGCTGACCGAAACCACGGCGGACTTCGGCTTCGCGCTGATGATGGCGACGGCGCGCCGCATCACCGAGAGCGAACACTTCCTGCGCCGCGGCGAGTGGAAACAATGGTCGGTGACCATGTTCGCCGGCGCCGACGTGCATGGCGCGACGCTGGGCGTGCTCGGCATGGGACGCATCGGCGCGGCGATCGCGCGGCGCGGGCACCTGGGCTTCGGCATGCCGGTGCTGTATCACAACCGCTCGCGCCTGCCGGCCGACCAGGAAGCACCGCTGGGCGCGCAGTGGGTCGAGAAGGACGAGCTGCTGCGACGCGCGGATCACCTGATCATCGTGGTGCCCTACAGCGCGTCGTCGCACCACCTGATCGGCGAGCGCGAGCTCCGCTTGATGAAGAAGACGGCGACGCTCACCAACATCGCGCGCGGTGGGGTCGTTGATGACGCGGCACTGGCGGCGGAGCTCAAGGCGGGCACCATCGCCGCGGCTGGCCTGGACGTGTTCGAAGGGGAGCCGACCGTGCATCCCGACCTGCTCGCGTGCGAGAACGTGGTGCTCACACCCCACATCGCCAGCGCCACCATCGCGACGCGGCGGGCGATGAGCAACCTCGCCGTCGACAACCTGATCGCCGCGCTGACGGGTGGGGTGCCGCCGACGGCGTTGAATCCGGAAGTGCTGCGGGGGTGAGGGCGCCTGCCTGCGATGGACGGCGCGCTGGCCGCCATGGCATGGGGCCGCAGGCGGCAAGCGCCTGAACCCCAAGCCATGCCGTCCCCCACCATCGGCGTCCTGCCACGGTTTGGGTGTGGTGGACTGCGTCGTTGGCGGGGGTGGCTTGCGGGAGGGGCGGCTGGCGCTGAGAGAATCGCTCGATGACTTTCGTTGACCTGCTGCATTTCGCCCTCTCCGGGTTGATCGTGATCCTCCTCATCGCCGTCTGGCTGACGCTGCGACGACAGTCCGGCGCGGATCCGGCGGCGGCCATGGGCCCGCTGGTGCAGCAGTCCGGGGAAAGGCTGGAGCGCCTGGAGCGGGCGCTGCGCGATGAGCTGGGCCGCGTGAACACCGGCCTGCGCGAGGAAGTCGGCCGCGGGAACGCCGGCCTGCGCCAGGAGACGCTGACGACGCTGACCCAGTTCCAGCAGGCGCTGTTGACGCAGGGCGGCGATACGGCGCGCTCGCAGAACGAGCAGATCGACGCCTTCCGCGTGCAGCTGGCGCAGCTGCAGCAGTCGCTGGCGCAGCAGGCCGCGACCGCGCGCGAGGCGCAGGACGCCGCCGCCGCGCGCACGACCACGGTGCTGACGGAGCAGCTGCAGGCGCTGGCCCAGCGCAACGAGGCCGGCCTGGCGGAAACCCGTCGCACGGTGGAGGCCCGGCTGCAGTCGATCCAGCAGGACAACGAGAAGAAGCTCGAGCAGATGCGGGCGACCGTGGACGAGAAGCTGCACGCGACGCTGGAGCAGCGCCTGGGCGAAAGCTTCAAGCAGGTCGCCGAGCGGCTGGAGCAGGTCTACCGGGGCCTGGGCGAGATGCAGACGCTGGCGCGCGATGTGGGTTCGCTGAACCGGGTGCTGACCAACGTCAAGACGCGCGGGATCTTCGGCGAGGTGCAGCTCGCGGCGCTGCTGGAACAGGTGTTCACGCCGGAGCAGTACGCGGCCAACGTCGAGACGGTGCCGGGCAGCGGCGGGCGCGTCGAATTCGCGCTGAAGCTCCCCGGTCAGCGCGACGACGGCAAGCCGATCTGGCTGCCGATCGACGCCAAGTTCCCGCGCGAGGATTACGAGCGCCTGCTGGAGGCTCAGGAGCGCGCCGACGCGCCGGCGGCGGAACTGGCCGGCCGGGCGATCGAGACGCGGCTGCGGCTGGAAGCCAAGACCATCCGCGAGAAGTACCTGGGCCCGCCGCACACGACCGACTTCGCCCTGCTGTTCCTGCCCACCGAGGGCCTGTATGCCGAGGCGCTGCGTCGCCCCGGCCTGAGCGAGGCGCTGCAGCGCGAGCACAAGGTGATGCTGGTCGGCCCGACGACGCTGCTGGCGACGCTGTCCAGCCTGCAGATGGGCTTCCGCACGCTGGCGCTGGAGAAGCGCTCGGCTGAGGTGTGGGAGGTGCTGTCGGCGGTGAAGACGGAGTTCGGCAAGTTCGGCGACGTGCTGGCCAAGACGAAGAAGAAGCTCGAGGAAGCGAGCAACACGATCGATGCCGCCGAGGTCCGCACTCGCGCGATGACCCGCCGGCTCAAGACGGTCGAGGCGCTGCCCGAGGACCAGATGTCCCGCGTGCTGCAGCTCGGCGCCACGGACGCGCCCGACGAGGAAGGCGCCGCCGGATGAGCGACCGGCCCGGCTCGACGCCCCCGCGTGCGCCCGGGCCCGCGCCTGTCGGCACGACGGTCGACCGCGTCGCAGACGCCGGGCCAACGGCCAGTGCTCCTCGCGGGCCCGCGTCTGTCTGCACGAACGCAGACGCGATCGACGCCCCGAGTCCTTCGGTGGATTTGCAGACTCCGCCAATGCCAACGCTGACTCCGGTGGCGGGGTACACCGGCCTGAGCGTCGGCTTCGCGGCGGTGATCGCCTCGCTGGTGGCGGTGCATGCGTGCATGGCCACGACGCGGGTCGCGGCGACGCTGTGGGTGCTGCACCAGGGCTACGGCGGTGGTTTCGTCGGCGTGCTGCTGAGCCTGTTCGCGGTCGCACCGCTGGGGCTGTCGATGTGGGCCGGCCGGCTGGCCGACCGCCACGGCTTCCATCGGCCGGTCGGCATCGGCGTGGCGATGGCCTTCGCCGGCGCGGTGCTGGCGCTGGCCGCGCAGCTGCTGGGCTGGTTGTGGCTGCTGGCGCTGGGCTGCCTGCTCTGTGGCGGCGCGGTCGCCGTCTCCGCGGTCGCGATCCAGCGCGAGGCTGGCCTGATGGCCCGCGATGCCTCGCAGCTCAAGCGCGTGTTCAGTTGGGTGGCGCTGGGGCCGGCGCTGTCCAACGCGCTGGCGCCGGTGATCACCGGCATCGTCATCGACCTGGCGGGCTTCAGCGCCGCGCTGGTGCTGTCGACCCTGCTGCCGCTGGCGGCCTGGGCGGTGGCGCTGCGCGTGCCGCGGCAGGCCCCGGCGCCGCTGGCGACCGGCGCCAAGCCGCGACCCGCCTGGGACCTGCTGAAGGACCCCGGCCTGCGCAACCTGCTGATCGTGAACGTCGCGATGTCCTCGTGCTGGGATGCCCACAGCTTCGTCGTCCCGGTCGTCGGCCACGCGAAGGGCTTGTCGGCCTCGAGCATCGGCCTGGTGCTGGGCAGCTTCGCCGCCGCGGCGACGCTGGTCCGTCTGGCCATCGTGCGCTGGGCCCATCACATCGACGAGGTCAAGGCGCTGCGCGCGGCGATGGCCATCGCCACCGTGACGCTGATCGTCTATGCCTGGCTGCCCGGCACGCTGGGGCTGATGGCGGGCTCGGCGGTGCTGGGGCTGGCGCTTGGCGCGGTGCAGCCGATGGTGCTGGCCACGATGCACCAGGTCACGCCGCCGGACCGACACGGCCAGGCGCTGGGGCTGCGAATGCTGGCGTCCAACGGCGCGACGGTGGCGATGCCGCTGGGCTTCGGCGCGCTGGCCGCGATCAGCGTCGCGGCGGCGCCGCTGTGGCTGATGGCCTCGGTGCTGGTGGGTGCGCAGTTCGCCGCCAGAGAGATGGGCCGCTCGACGCGCTGACGCAAGAGCGGTGTTGGCTGATTCCCTCTCCCGCTGACGGGAGAGCGAGGGTGCGCGCAAAAGCGGCGTTGACTGAACGCCTCTCCCGCTGGCGGTAGAGGGCTGGCGTGCGCAAGAGCGGCGTTGGTCGAAGGATTCCCTCTCCCGCTTGCGGGAGAGCATAGGGTGAGGGCCAACGGCCGACGCAGTGCGCCCGCTTCTTTTGCCGTCCCGTTCGTCGGCGTGCCAACCACCCTCACTCGCCCGGCGCCATCGCGACCTGCCGGCGCGCCTCCTTGTGCTTCATCGCCACGTACTCCTCGAGCGACTGCTCATGCAGTTGGCGCGCATAACGCTCGGTCGCCGCGAACCAATCGCGCAGGCGCCGGTCCAGCCGCTGGTCGGCGGGCGTGGACAGCGTGTCGAGGTAGGACTCGATCGCGAGGAAATAGCGCATCGTGTTGCGTTCCGCGATGCCCTGGATGCCGCCGACATAGCGCGGCTGACCATCGTCCTCGCGGCCGACCACGGTGAAGCCGACCTTGTCGCGGCCCGAGGTCGCCAGATAGGCGTTCGTCGCCACCCGGGCGGCGAAGTTGTTCATGTAGGCATACCGCAGCCGCACGAAGCTGCGCCTGGCGTCCAGCGGCACCGCCTCCAGCGTGAGCCGGTAGTGGCTGGTCCCCATCGGTCCCTTGTTCGCGCTCATCTCGACGAGCAGGTACTGCGGCTGCGCCGCCAGCACCTGGAAGCGGAAGTCGAGCGCATAGGCATCCTCGATCGGCTGGTCGAACTTGCGACCGATCGCCATGTGCAGCGTCGCGCCGGGTGCGGCGTCGTCCTCGACCGCGCAGCGCTTGACGTTGGCCGGCAGCGTGAGCACATCGCACCACGCCCCGGCGTCGCGCAGCGCGCCGGCCAGCGTCGCGAAGTTGTGCTGGACGACGGCATGCATCTCGCCGGTCGGCCGTTCGGTGTCGTTCACCGAGCTCAGGACGATCGGCCGCTGGAAGGGACTGCGCGCCAACTGCGGCGCGAGCTGCCCGTACTGGGCACGCAGGCCCGCGCCTTGCTGCGCCGAGACCTCCGTCGCGAGCAGCAGCAGCCCCAGCAGCAGCGCCGCATGGGACAGCCAGAACATCACGCCGTGATGGCCGGGGCCGTGGCGACCGTGCCTCGGACGCCCGGCATGGAAGAGGGACGGGAGGGAACGCATGGCGAACTCCATCGCTCGACCGAAGGGTCGTTGATCCACCTTAAGGGCGGGGCGGGGGGCGGTCTGTCGGACAAGGCCGCATCGCGTCGTCGGGCCGGCGCGCCCCGCGCACACGGTGTTGGGAAGCCGGGGGCCTTCGCCTAGGATGCGGCGCGGCGATGATGAGGGCGGGGCAATGAAGCCGCCCACGGGCGCGCCATGAAGCGAGGGACGATGACACGCGAGATGAGGGCTGGATCGAACGGACCGCGAGGCACGCGGGCCCAGCAACGCGGCGCGCTGCGATGGCCTTCGCGCTGGGTCTGGGCCCAAGCGGTGCTGGCGTTGGCGGTGACGGCGGTCGTCGCGCTGCTGTGGTTCGCGACCTGGAAGAACACCAGCCCGCAGTACGCGCCGGCCTGGGTCAAGCTGAACAACACCCGCTTCCCGCGCATGCTCGATGCGCAGGGCAAGCCGAGCTACTGCCTGTCGCCCTTCGGCGCCGAAACGCTGGCGGCGGACAAGCGCGCCTTCGTCGCGCTGATGACCCACCTGAAGCAGGTGGACGAAGCGCAGCGCACCGTGATCATGGTGCAGGTGCAGAACGAGGTCGGCACCTACGGCCTGGCGCGCGACCACAGCGCCGTCGCGAATCGCGCCTTCGCCGCCGAGGTGCCGGCCGAGGTGCTGCGGCTGCAGAAGCCGGACCCCGCGCTCCACGGCAAGGCCGCCAAGGCTGACAAGGCCAGGGGTACCTGGTCCGCCGTCTATGGCGACTACGCCGAGCAGTATTTCCACAGCTGGGCGATCGCGCGCTACATCGGCGAGATCGCCGCGGCCGGCCGCCAGGTCTACGACCTGCCGATGTTCGTCAACAACGCGCTGCGCGACCCGCTGGCGCCGATGGCGCCGTGGAAGTCGGACTTCGC
>NZ_VOSR01000516.1:0-4820 GCF_007997345.1 Mitsuaria sp. TWR114 | reverse complement strand
CCGACCGGCTGCGCCAGGCCGGCGTCGCCGACGTGCGCGTCAGCGGCAATTTGAAATTCGACCTGCAGCCCGACGAGGCCCTGCTCGCGCGCGGACGCACCTGGCGCGCGGCCTGAACCGGCCGGTGGTGATGCTGGCGGTCTCCCGCGAGGGCGAGGAGGCCGCGATGCTCGCGGCCTGGAAGGCGGCACAGGCGGCGAGGGCGCCAGCGGGTTCACCGCTGCTGCTGATCGTGCCGCGTCATCCGCAGCGCTTCGACGAGATCGCCGCGATGGTGACGGACGCCGGCCTGACGCTGGCGCGCCGCAGCGCCTTCGGCACCAGCGATATCGCGACGCCGCCCCTGAGCGCGGGCGTGGCGGACGTGTGGCTGGGTGACTCGATGCGCGAGATGGCGCTGTACTACGGCCTGGCCGATGTCGCGCTGCTGGGCGGCAGCTTCGAGAAGCTCGGCGGCCAGAACCTGATCGAGACGGCCGCCTGCGGCGTTCCGCTCTTCATGGGCCCGCACACCTTCAACTTCGCCGAGGCAGCGGAGCTTTCCCTGCAGGCCGGCGCCGCGCGCCGCGTAGCCACGCTGACCGAGGGCCTGTCGCAGGCGCTCGCGCTGCTGACCCAACCCCACGAGCGGCGAGAGATGGCGGACGCGGCGACTGCCTTCGCTGCCGCGCATCGCGGCGCGGCGCAACGGATGGCCGCGCCCATCCTAAAGCTGGCCGCAGCCTGATTCGGCGTCCTCGGTCGCAAATCCGTCGAAGGACGGTGCTGATCGGGGACGGGATGGCTTGGGGTTTTGGCGCTTGCCGCCAAGGGCGAACCCGACCGAGCTCAGTCCGGTGGACTGAGCGACGCGGGAGAGCGCTGGAGGACCAACGGTCCGACAGCCCCATGCCATCGCGGCCAACGCCCCGACCGTTGCAGGCTTCTTCTACTACTGGTTGCTCGTCGACCGAACCTCACCGAGCGTCGTCACGCCCTGCAGCACCTTCGCGATGCCATCCTGACGCAGCGTCCGCATGCCCTCGGCCATGGCCAGGTGCATCAGCTCCTCGGCCCGGCCGCCGGTCTGGATGAGCCGCCGGATCGGCCGCGACACGGTCAGCAGCTCATGCAGCCCCGCGCGGCCCTTGAACCCCGTGTGGTCGCACTTGTCGCAGCCCGGCGAGTGGTAATGCAGCAGGTTGGGCTGCCCGAACTGGCCTTTCCACTCGGCCAGCACCGCCTCACGCGCTGGCCGGTTCTCGGCCGAGAACACATGCAGGTAGTCGTCGAGCAGTTCGTTGAGCGTCGCCTCGGGCATCGGCTCGGACTTGCGGCAGGCCGGGCAGATACGCCGCACCAGCCGCTGGGCCAGCACCGCGAGCAAAGAGTCGGCGAAGTTGAACGGGTCCATGCCCATGTCCAGCAGGCGCGTGACGGTTTCGGGCGCGCTGTTGGTGTGTAGCGTGGACAGCACCAGGTGGCCGGTCAGCGAGGCCTCGACCGCGATCTCGGCAGTTTCCTCGTCGCGGATCTCGCCGACCATGATCACGTCCGGGTCCGCGCGCAGGAAGGCGCGCAGCGCCTTCGCGAAGGTCCAGTCGATCTTCGGGTTGACCTGCACCTGCCGCAGCCCCGCCTGCGTGATTTCGACCGGATCCTCGGCCGTCCAGATTTTGCGCTCCGGCGTGTTGATGTTGGCCAGCACCGAGTGCAGCGTCGTCGTCTTGCCCGAGCCGGTCGGACCCACGCACAGCACCA
The DNA here is from genome assembly GCF_007997345.1 of Mitsuaria sp. TWR114. Lineage (NCBI taxonomy): Bacteria > Pseudomonadati > Pseudomonadota > Betaproteobacteria > Burkholderiales > Sphaerotilaceae > Roseateles > Mitsuaria sp. TWR114. The sequence goes on along the minus strand of NZ_VOSR01000516.1, from coordinate 3,080 downwards.
TGCCGTAGGGCCGCTCCGACGCCGCCTTGAGCTCGCGCAGGTTGTGTTCCGAGAAGCCCAGCTTCTCCATCGGGATCGGCTTGGCCGAGGCCAGGATCCGCATCACCACGTCCTCGAGCCCGTTGTTGGTCGGGATCGTCGCGACGCGCAACTCGATCTTGTGGCGCTCCGAGAACTTGGCGAAATTGATTTTGCCGTCCTGCGGCTTGCGACGCTCGGAGATGTCGAGGTCGCACATGATCTTGATGCGCGCGATCATCGCGCTGCGGTAGGTGTGTGGCAGTTCCAGGTGGGGCTGCAGCACACCGTCCTTGCGGAAGCGGATTTTGACCTTCTCCTTGCCCGGATAGGTCTCGATGTGGATGTCCGACACGTTCTGGTTGTGCGCGTCGATGATCATCGTGTTGATCAGCCGGACCAGCGAGTTGTCGCTCTGCTCGATCTGGCGTTCCTTCTCCTCCTCGCGCGCGGCCTCGCGCGCGACCTGCTCCTGGCCCTCGCGCTCCAGCGTCTCGATCAGCTTGTCGGAGCTGTCGAGCTCGAAGTCCATGGACAGCGGCGGCAGGCCGCCGTCGCGATTGACGATCGGCTGGCCGCCGAAGCGTTCGTAGGAGGTCGGGATCGCGAACTGCAGCGAGCCCAGCCGCGCCAGCGCCGGTACGACCTTGAGCTGGGTGATGAACTCGACCTCGTCGATGCAGTCGCGCCGCGTCGGGTCTTCCATCGCGACGATCAGGCGGCCGTCGCGCAGCACCAGCGGCAGCACCTCCAGCCGCTTGGCCACCGAGAACGGCAGCTTGCGCACCGCGTCCGGCTCGATCGCGAAGTTGTCCGCGTCCACCAGCGGATAGCCCATCTTGCGGGCCAGCGCCGACTGCAGCTGCGCGCGCGTCACGATGCCCTTGCGCACCAGCAGCTCGCCCAGCGGCACCGAGCGGTCCTGCTTCTGCTGCGCCAGCGCCTCGTCGAGTTGCGCCTGCGTGACCAGGTCCAACGCGAGCAGCGCTTCGCCGATGCGCACCATCGGCATTTTGGCCTGCTGCTCGATCGCGAGCATCAGCTGCTCGGCCGAGACGATGTGCTGCGCCACCAGGATGTCGCCGACGCGGCGGTCGCGCAGGTCGCGCTGCTCGCCGGCGGCGGCATCGACCTGTTCCTGCGTCGCCACCTGCTGGCGCACCAGCAGGTCGCCGATGCGCTCGCCGACCTCGAAGCTGACCAGCACCTCGCGCGGCACGAACATGCAGCGCACCCAGTCGCTGGTCTCGCTGACCGGCGGGAACAGGAACAGGCCGAGGTCGGTCTCGTGGTGGCCGATGGTCGTGCCCTTCTGCTCCTCGCCGCCCTGGTAGACCAGCTTGAACTCGCTGCGCGGGCGCTGGTCCAGCGACAGCGGGTCGTTGGCGGTGGCCGGATCGCGCGGTGGCACCTCGATCGCGTGCAGCAGCTTGAGCGCCTTGAACTGCGAGAACTTCAGCGGCATCGCGTTGCGCGCCGGCGGCACCACGACTTGCGCCAGGCGTTCGCCCGGCACCATCAGGATCACCTTGCCGACGGTGCGGCTGCCGTTCAGGCCGAGGATCTCGCAGGCCTGCGGCTCGCGCTGGGTGCGCGGCCGGGGATAGGCGGCGAAGGGAGGCGTCGGCCACTCGAACAGCGGTGCCGCCTCAGCCGCCGGCGAGGCGGACGGCTGGGCTTGAGGCCATTGCAGCGGCACGGACGGGTCGGTCATCAGGCGGTCTCCGCGGAGTTCTGTGTCTAGGCAGATATAGGGCGGGAGAGTAACTCGTTTGTGGTGGGCCCACTACTCGGATAAGCAGGTGGCGTGCCTGCCTATCCGGCCTGGATCGTCGCTGGCCCCAGCCGTCCGCCCGGCTAGACTCGCCGACAATGAACAACCTGCTGGTGACCGGGTTCGAGCCGTTCGGCGGCGAGACCATCAACCCCTCCTGGGAACTGGCCCGGGCGCTCAACGGCGAGGCGATTGCCGGCGCGCGCGTGGTGGCGGTCCAGTTACCTTGCGTCTTCGGCGAGGCGCTGACGCGGCTGGACGAGGCGCTGGCGCGGGTGAAGCCGTCGGTGGTGCTGGCCATCGGCCAGGCCGGCGGGCGCTGCGACCTGTCGCTGGAGCGGGTGGCGATCAACGTCGACGACGCCCGGATCCCCGACAACGCCGGCGCCCAGCCCATCGACGAACCAGTCGTCCCGGGCGGGCCCGCCGCCTACTTCTCGACGCTGCCGATCAAGGCGATCGTGGCGGGGCTGCGGGAAGCGGGATTTCCGGCGTCGGTGTCGCAGACCGCCGGCACCTTCGTCTGCAATCACCTGTTCTACGGACTGCAGCATCTGGTGAAGGAACGCCCTGTTCGCAGCGGCTTCATGCACATCCCCTACCTGCCGGAGCAGGCGGCGCGTCATCCCGGCGCGGCCAGCCTGCCGCTGCCGACGCTCGTCGCGGCCACGCGCCTGGCTCTCGAACTGGCCGTGACGGCCGAGGAAGCGCCTCGGCGGCGGGCAGCTGGACTGAAGGGCTGGCTCAGTCGGGGGCCGGTGCCTGACCGGCGAGGGTCAGGAGTTGCCTCGCATGCGAGGCGATCTCACGCGCGAGCGCATCGGGTTCCAGGATGCGGAACGGGAAGGGCAGGGCGGCGAATGAAAGCGCCATCCAGGGCAGTTCATCCGCCTGGCAGCGCAGCAGCACGCCGTCCTCCTGCTGCTCCAGGCTGCTGATCGCGGCCAGCGGCTGGCGAGTGAGTGCCTCCAGCGGCGCCTGCACCAGCGCCCGCACCGCATGGGCGCGTGGCATCTCGACCAGCGAGGCGTGCAGGTGCGCGAGCACGTCGAAGCCTTCCGGGCGGCCGAAGCTCTGCGGCAGCGGATCGACCGATTCGATCCGGTCCAGCCGGAACGAGCGCAGCGCCCGCCGCAGCCCGCAATGGCCCACCGCATACCAGCGCCCGCCGCGGTAGCCCAGTCCATAGGGATCGAACGGCCGCTCGCTGAGCCGGCCTTGCATGTCGCGGTAGCGCATCGCCACGCGCTGCTGGGCCAGGGCCGCCGCGCCCAGCGTCGACAGCGCC
>NZ_VOSR01000515.1:0-1185 GCF_007997345.1 Mitsuaria sp. TWR114 | reverse complement strand
GGACACGCTGATCAATAGGCCAGTTGAGCGATCTGCGACCCGCGAGCGCATGGGCCGCGGCGACGCGACTTGAATTCGATGACGGTCAGCGGCTGCGTCTGTGCTTTTGGGGTCGTTTGCCGCCCCATCTGGCCGTTCAAGACGCACCTCGGGCTTGCTGGTCCAACAACGATCGCTTGGCGATCACGAGATTGGCCAGCCCGAACAGGCTGAACAGCTGCCCTTGGTTCTTCGCCATGCCCTTGTAGCGGGCCTTGCGATGGCCAAACAGGTTCTTCACCACATGGAACGGATGCTCGACCTTGGCCCGCATGGCGGCCTTCAGCTGTTCGGCCTTCTCCAGCAACCGCGCCCACTTCTTCGTCATGTCCAGCGCCCGGCGCTTGCCCGGCTGCATGGCGACGAACCAGGTCGGCCCCTTGGCCTCTTCGCGCTTGTCCACGCCTCGGTAGCCGGCATCGCCAAAGGCCGATGTCTCCTGTCCATGCATTAACGCACCGGCCTGCGTCACATCGTTGACGTTGGCCGCCGTGCCGATGACTGTGTGCACCAGCCCTGACTCGGCATCCACGCCGATGTGCGCCTTCATTCCGAAGTGCCACTGGTTGCCCTTCTTGGCTTGGTGCATGTCGGGATCGCGCTCGCCCGTGGCGTTCTTCGTCGAACTGGGCGCGGCGATGATCGTCGCGTCCACGATGGTGCCCGAGCGCATCAGCAGGCCTTGCTCGGCCAGGTGGGCGTTGATCTCGTCGAACAGCGCCTTGGTCAGGTCGTTGGCCAGCAACAGGCACCGGAACTTCAGCAGGGTGGTTGCATCGGGCACCGCCTCACGCGACAGGTCAATGCCGACGAAGTCGCGCATCGACTGGCTGTCATACAGCGCGTCCTCCAGAGCCTCGTCGGCCAGGCCGTACCACTGCTGCAGGCAGTACATGCGCAGCATCTTCGGCACGCCGATGGGTGGGCGACCCACCCGGCCGCTACGCGGGTACGACGGTGCGATCGCCGCTTCCAGCCGTGCCCACGGCACGATGCGCTCCATGTCCGCGAGAAACACCTCGCGCCGCGTGCGCTTCTTCTTCAGAGCGAACTCGGCACTGGCAAAGCTGCGTTGACTCATGCGCTGATCCTGCCGCCGACGCGTCCACCGCGCATCGAGATCAGCCCGGATAAATCAGCATTTCC
>NZ_VOSR01000514.1:0-3085 GCF_007997345.1 Mitsuaria sp. TWR114 | reverse complement strand
AGCTGGACGGCGTCGCGGACGTGCGGTCGATGATCTGCCTGGAGGAGATCAAGCCGCCAGCGGGCCTGCCGGTGGACTGAGGCGGCGCCGGCGCGACCGGCGCTCAGGCTCGCGCTCAGCCTCGCCTTCAAGCGCGCGCTCAACCCCGCGGATGGTGCGCCGCATGCAGCGCCTTCAGGCGCTCCCGCGCCACGTGCGTGTAGATCTGCGTCGTGGACAGGTCGGCATGGCCGAGCAGCAGCTGCACCGCGCGCAGGTCCGCGCCATGGTTCAGCAGGTGCGTGGCGAAGGCATGCCGCAGCGTGTGCGGCGAGATCGGACTGGTGATGCCCGCCACCACCGCGTATTTCTTGACGATGCGCCAGAAGGTCTCGCGCGTCATGGCCTGGCCGAAGCGGGACAGGAAGAGGTCGTCGGTGTTGCGCGCGCTCAGCAGCTGCGGACGCGCCTCCTGCAGGTAGCGCATCAGCCAGGCGTGCGCCTCCTCGCCGAAGGGCACCAGCCGCTCCTTGTCGCCCTTGCCGGTCACGCGCAGCACCGCCTCGCGCAGGCCGACATGCACGCTCTTGAGCGTCACCAGCTCGGTGACGCGCAGGCCGCTGGCGTACATCAGCTCGAGCATCGCCCGGTCGCGCAGTCCCTGCGCGGTACCGACGTCGGGCGCGTCCAGCAGCGCCTCGACCTGGGTCTGGTGCAGCGTCTTGGGCACGCGCAGCGGCTGCTTGGCGGCGCTGAGCTTGAGGGTGGGATCGCGCTCCAGCCGGCGTTCCCGCAAGGCCCAGCGGAAGTAGCGCTTGAACACCGACAGCCGCCGGTTCGCGGAGGTCGCCTTGCCGCCCTCGTGTCGCGCGGCCGCGTAGCCGAACAAGTCCTGCTCGCGGGTGTCGTCCAGCGCCAGACGCGGCTCGGCCGCCAGCCAGTCGGCCAGCAGTTGCAGGTCGCGGCGATAGGCCAGCTGCGTGTTGCGCGACAGCCCCTCCTCGATCCAGAGGGCCTCGATGAAGGCGTCGATCGCACGCTGGCTGCGCTCGCGCTCGGCCGAGCGCAGGGCCGGCTCACCGGGCGAGGCTTCGGGGGGGGCGTGGTGCGGATGGGGTCGATCGGGACGAGGACATGCCGCGCATGATGCCAGCGCGAGGCCGCCGAAAAAAAGGGGCCCGCGCCACCACGCGCGGGCCCCACGGAGCAACCGCCACAGGCAGCGGTTGGTTGGGAGAACGGTTCAGGTCATCAGCCGATGCGCACCGGCACGAAGATCTTGTCGGCGCCGCGCTGCACCAGCAGCGCGACCGACTTCTCCGCGCCCTTGACCGCGCCGCGGACCTGCTCGACCGACTGCACCGGCGTGCCGTTGACGGCCAGCAGCACGTCGCCCGGACGGACGCCGGCACGCGCCGCGGCGCTGCCCTCGCCCACTTCCTGGATCAGCAGGCCGTCGCGGGTGCCGAGCTGGCGGCGCTCCTCGGGCTGCAGCGGACGCAGGGCCAGGCCGAGCTTGGCGTGGTCGCCATCGGCGTCGCCGCCGGCCTTGGCCAGCTTCGCGCCCTTCTCGTTCGCGTCGCCGAGCGTGGCGGTGATGGTCTCGCGCTTGCCGTTGCGCCAGACCTCGATGTCGACCTTGTCGCCGGGCAGCGACTGGTCCACGAGCGCCGGCAGGTCGCCGCTGGAGACGATGCGCTGGCCCTTGAAGCCCAGGATCACGTCGCCCGAGCGCAGGCCGGCCTTGGCGGCGGGGCCGTTCTCCTCGACGTTGGCGACCAGCGCCCCCTCGGGGCGGTCCAGCTTGAAGGAATCGGCGAAGCCCTGGTTGACCTCCTGCACCATCACGCCCAGCTTGGCGTGCTGCACCTTGCCGCCCTTCTCGATCTGCTGGCGGACCTTGTTGGCCACCTCGACCGGAATGGCGAAGGACAGGCCCTGGTAGCCGCCCGACGCGCTGTAGATCTGCGAGTTGATGCCAACCACCTCGCCACGTGCGTTGAACAGCGGGCCGCCGGAATTGCCGGGGTTGATCGCGACGTCGGTCTGCAGGAAGGGCACGCGGCTCTCGTCCGGGCCCAGCGAGCGCCCCTTGGCGCTGATCACACCGGCGCTGACGCTGTTCTCGAAACCGAAGGGCGAGCCGATCGCCAGCACCCATTCGCCGACGCGCAGGTCGCGGGTCGCGCCCAGGCGCACCGTCGGCAGGTTCTTGGCCTCGATCTTGAGCACCGCGACGTCGGTCGACTTGTCGCTGCCCAGCACCTTGGCGCGAAACTCGCGGCGGTCGGTGAGCTTGACCACCACTTCCTGCGCGTCCTGCACGACGTGGGCGTTGGTCAGGATCACGCCGTCGGCGCTGACGATGAAGCCCGAGCCCTGGCCGCGGATCTCGCGGCTGCCGCCCTCGCCGCCGCCATTCGGGCCACCGGGCATGCCGGGCACGCCGAAGCGGCGGAAGAACTCGTAGAACGGATCGTCCGGATCGATCTGCGGCACGCGCGCGGCGCGCGTCTTCACCGTGCCGGACACGCTGATGTTGACCACCGCCGGCCCTTGCGCCGCGGCGATCTGCGCGAAGTCGGGCATGCCCGCCGGCGGCGGCGTGAAGTTCGCCGCCGGCGCGGCCGCGTTGGCCAGCGGCGTCGTCACCGCGGCGACCTGCGCCTCACCGGCCTGCGCCGGCGCGGTCGCCGCCGAGTCCGAAACCGAGACCGGCATCACCTTGGCGTTGCGCATCGCCAGCGCACCGCCCGCGGCACCCAACACGCCAGCCGCGGCCAGCGCCCACACGAGCTTCTTCACCGGAATCATCTTCTCCACTTGTTGAGCCATCTGAACCTCCAGATTCGCTGCCGGCGGTCGGCCCGGAGGCCTTGCGCCGATTCGATGGCTCGAAGTGTGAGGAGCTTCGCTTAGGTCGCTCTTAATCGCCGTGGCCCCGCCGTGAAGCGGCGGTGGCGAGCGCCTTTCAGGCGCATGCCTTTCAGGCGTGCGGCAGCGCCGGCGGCACCGCGGGCGGCAAGGTTGGCGCCGCGGCCGGCGTGGCGCGCGAGAGCGGCATCGCCAGCTCCACGCGCAGGCCGCCCAGCGCGGTGCTGTGCCC
>NZ_VOSR01000513.1:0-4230 GCF_007997345.1 Mitsuaria sp. TWR114 | reverse complement strand
CCCCTGGGCGCCGCGGCCCTGGCCGCCGCGCTGGCCGTGCCCGCATTCGCCCAGGTGGAGGAAGAGATCGTGTCCGGGCCCAAGTCCCGCGACCAGGTGATCGCGGAGCTGGAGCAGGCCCGCGCGGACGGCACCCTGGCCCAGTTGCAGGGGGAGCACAGCTATGCGCCGGACTTCGATGAAGCCCGCGGCATGGACGTGCAGTATTCGAATCACCAAGCCGATGCCGAAGTGACGGTGGGCATGTCGTCGGACACCAGCAGCGAAGTGCGCTTCTCCGCACCTGCTGCGGGCGGCAAGACACGTGCCCAGGTCATGGATGAGCTGGAACAGGCTCGCGCCGACGGGACGCTGGAGCGTCTGTGGAGCGAGCAAGGGTATGCGCCGGAGTTCGAGGCGGCGCGTTCGTCCACTCGCTGATCGCTCCCTCAGATCCCGCACCGGCCGTGACGATCCGCTCGTCGGGTCCGACCGGAACCGTGCTGGCCTGATGGACCGCAGGATGGACTTCGGATGACCCGACCCGTACCGAACGGTCATCCCACTTCGAGCAACGGGGTTCCCGCATGGGAACCCCGCTTTCGTTTTCGCACCGGAAATTCTGAGGCGCTCAGAACCGCCTGACGTCGAGGATGGCTTGCGCGAACGCCTTCGGCGCTTCCTGCGGCAGGTTGTGGCCGATGCCACCGCGCAGGTCGCGGTGCTCGTAACGCCCGCTGAACTTGGGTCGATAGGCCGCGGGCGACGGATGAGGCGCGCCGTTGGCATCGCCCTCCAGCGTGATCGTCGGAATGCCGATCACCGGTGCCGCGCCGATGCGGGCCTCGATCGCATCGAAGCGCGGCTCGCCCTCGGCCAGCCCCAGGCGCCAGCGGTAGTTGTGCACGACGATGTCGACATGGTCCGGGTTGAAGAACGCGGCCGCGCTGCGCGCGAAGGTCGCGTCGTCGAAGCGCCATTGCGGTGAGGCCAGTTGCCAGATCAGCCGCGCGAAGGCCTCGCGGTGTTGCTGGTAGCCCAGGCGGCCGCGCTCGGTCGCGAAGTAGTACTGGTACCACCATTGCAGCTCGGCGGCCGGCGGCAGCGGCTGCTGGTTGACCTGTCGGCTGACCAGCAGGTAGCCGCTGACGGACACCAGCGCCTCGCAGCGCTCCGGCCATAACGCGGCCAGGATGCCCGCCGTGCGCGCGCCCCAGTCGCAGCCGGCGACCAGCGCCTTCGGAATGCGCAGCGCGTCCAGCAAGGCGATGGCGTCGCTGGCCAGCGCGCCTTGCTGGCCGTTGCGAGGCGTGCCGGCCGACAGGAAGCGCGTCGTGCCGTAACCCCGCGCGTAGGGAACGATCACGCGATGTCCCGCCGCAGCCAGCAGGGGCGCGACCCCCTCGTAGGTATGGACGTCATACGGCCAGCCATGCAGCAGCAGGACCGGCGGGCCATCGGCGGGGCCCGCTTCGACGTAACCCACGCGCAGGTCGCCGGCGTCGATCTCCTTCAGGACGCCGAAGGCCGGCGAGATGGCGATCGGGGATCCGCTGGCGCCGGACGCGTCACCCGCGGGCGCGGCGGTGGCGGCCCGGCTCAGGCCGGTCGGGAGGGCAAGGGCGGTGGCCGCGGAAGCGGCGCCGATCAGGAAGCGGCGGCGGGGCAGCGAGGCCTCGGTCATGTCGGTCTCCAGGGTGTGGTCGCGAAGGCCCCAGTGGACCGGGCGGATGTATCGCCGGCTTGTCGACTTGCCGACCGGGGTGCATGCCGGTGTCGCCCGGGCGCCAGCAGATACAGCGGCATACAAACGCGTCGTCCGCTGCGATTCCTGACATCGATCAATCCCGCCGCTGGCATACGAGGCCCCGCGTTCCTAGCCTGCGCGGACCGGGCGCGCGGGGCGTCCGCGACCGGGGCAGGGCCCCAAGGAGGAGTCGATGAAGGACGTGTCGCTGGACGAGATCGTCTACTTTCCCTCGCTGCGGACGCAGCCGGCGGAACTGCTGGGCCTGCGCGAGCTCGATCGGGCGCGCAAGCGCCGCATGCTGCCCCTGCTCACGCTGACGCCGACGCCGCGGATGCCCGCCCTGGTGGATTTCCGCCATGCCGCCCGGCAGGCGGAAGAGGTGATGCGCTCGCTGCCCTACCTGGTGGACCTCGGCCGTGCGCCGTCCGAGCATGCCGCGGCCTGGCGGCAGCTGGTCGATCCGGCGCAGGGGTTCCGGCTCTGGCGCGAGTTCGTCCAGGACCATCCGGGCGCGATGCCCGTGGTGCAGGCGCCCGACGGTGCCAACCCGCGCGCCGTCGCGCAGCAGGCGGTGGTCATCGAGCGCGAGTTCGGCCTGGTCGTCTTCCGCCTGCGCGGCGCGGTGCCCTTGACGACCGGCGTCGAGCTGGCGCTGGACCAGCTCGACGCGCCCCGGACGGGCGCTGGTCGTCCTGGACTTCGGGACCGAGCGGGACTGGCTGCTGGGCTGCGCGGGCAATGCGCGCGACCTGGTGCTGCGCTGGCGGGCCAGATGGCCCGGCCTGCGCGTCGTGGTGATGGGCAACAGCTTTCCGTCCGCGGCGCAGGCGCTGGGCCGCGCGCCGACCGGCGAGTTCCCGCGTTCGGGGCGCCTGGCCCTGCTCGAGCGGGAGTTGCACCGACGGGTGGGCGCCTCGGCCCGGGTCGCTTATGGCGACCATGGGGCGGTCCACGTGCCGAGTGAGCCTGGCGCCGAGTGGCCGCCGGGCCTGGTGCGGATCGATTACACGCGGCAGGGCGAATGGCGCTTCGAGCGACGACTGCGATCGACCGTCGACGAGGCCAGCCAGGAGGCGGCGTCGGCGATCGTCTCGGGCGCGCCGGGCTTCGGGGAACGCGGCCTCTGGGGTGAGCACGCGATCCAGGAGGCCGCGAACGGCCGGGCCTTCGCGCGCGGCCGGGAGGAGTGGACCGCCGTGCGTGTCAACCTGCATCTGGCGACGCAGGTCGACGAGATGATCGAGGAAGCGGCCGCCTATACTCGCGCCCCATGCGCCGCTGGTTCGCCGTCTTCCTGCTGATCCTGGTGCCGCTCCAGCTGAGCTGGGCGGTGGCGGCGACCTATTGCGGGCATGAGGACGATCCCGCCGCCCGCCATGTCGGGCATCACGAGCATCGTCATGAGGGCGAGCATCGGTCTGGCTCCTCGCCGGAGGCCCCATCCGCCGACGCCGCCAAGGCCACCCATCTGCCGACGCCCTGCGTCGACGACGACTGCGGCTTCTGCCATCTGGGGCACACCCAGCCGGTGGCGAGCACGCCGCTGGAGCTGCCGACCGTGAACGGGCCGATCGCTCGCGCCGCCGCGCCCGAGTCCTGGTCCTCGCGCGGCCCCGACCGCCGCGAACGCCCCAATTGGCGCACCGCCTGACCGGCGGGCGCCTCGTCCTTCCCTGATCCTCGACCGCCTCGGCCTGGCCGAGGCCTCAGGCGCTCGCCGATTCCCCGTTGATCCCTTTCCTGCCCGCCGCTCCACACGGCGGCGGGCGCAACGCCGGAGTCTCCGATGCGCAAGTTCCTGGTGCCGCTGTGCAGCGCGGCACTGCTGTCCCTTCTTCCCCTGGCGAGCCGGGCCTCGTCCGGTTCGGCCAACGCCGGGCCCTCGTCCGATGCGGGGTCTTCGCCCGTCGCCGGGCGCTCATTCGATGCGGGATCCTCGTCCGGCGCCGGACGCTCGTCCGATGCCGGAGTTCCGCCCCCAGTCGCCTCGCCGCGGCCCGACACGCCGCAGCCGCTCTCGCTGGAGGCCGCCATCGAGCGCGCCCTGGGGGCGCACCCGCGGCTGCGCGCGGCCGCCTTCGACGTCGAGGCCGCCGACGGCGCGGTGCGGCAGGCGGCCTTGCCGCCCAATCCCACGCTGAGCCTCGAGCAGGAGGACACCCGGCGCGAAACCCGCACCGTCACCGTCCTGCTGAGCCAGCCGCTGGAGATCGGCGGCCAGCGCGCCGCCCGGACCGAATGGGCCCGGCGCGGTCGCGACCTGGCGCAGGCGGAACTCGACGCCGTGCGCGCCGAGCTGCGCGCCGAGGTGGTCCAGGCCTTCTTCGCTGCCTTGCTGGCCCAGGAGCGCCTGCAGAGTGCCGAGGAGTCGCTGCGCATCGCCGGCGACGGCGCCGGTGCGACCGCGCGCCGCGTGGCGGCCGGCAAGCTGTCGCCGATCGACGAGACCCGCGCCCGGGTCGCGGTGTCGACGGCGCGGATCGAATGGCGCCAGGCGCAGG
>NZ_VOSR01000512.1:0-3935 GCF_007997345.1 Mitsuaria sp. TWR114 | reverse complement strand
CCGACGTCACGCTGATGGACCTGCGCATGCGCGACATGGACGGCATCGAGGCGATGACGGCGATCCGCCGGGAGTTCCCGCAGGCGCGGGTGGTGATCCTGACCACCTTCCCGGGCGACTTCCAGGCGGTGCGGGCGATGAAGGCCGGCGCGAGCGGCTACCTGCTCAAGGGCCTGATGCGCACCGAGTTGATCGAGACCATCCGCGGCGTGCATGCGGGGCAGCTGATGGTGCCGGCGGTGATCGAGGCCGCCATCGCGGAGCACGCGGGCAGCCGCACGCTCTCGCTGCGCGAGACGCAGGTGCTGCGCCTGGTGGCGCTGGGCCACGCCAACAAGGAAGTGGCCGAGAGCCTGTCGCTGACTGAGGAGACGGTGAAGGTCCACATGCGGACCATCCTCGGCAAGCTCTCCGCGAAGGACCGCACCCACGCGGTCACCATCGCGCTCAAGCGCGGGATCATCGAGCTCTGAATCAGAAGTACTTCACGCGGTTCAACAGATCGATCTCGATCCGGCGGTCGCGCGACGCCTCTTCAGCGGCTTGACTGACTCGCCCCGGCCCGGAGCTGACCAGACGCAGAGGAGATGCCTCTGCCTGACCGCGCCCCCACTTCGCGAGCGACGCGCCCGGGGCTTCAGGTTGCAGCTCGGGGAACAACGGAATCTGTTGAGAGTCTTGATGCTTGCTCATGTCGAAGCTCGTGTCGAAAGGCGGCTGATGAACTCAGGCACATCAAGGTCCGGCGAGAAAACCCGAGGATTCTAGTTCTCGCAACGCCAGGCCCTCGAGCGTCGTGACCGCCTCCAGGGTGACCGAAGTGACGGGGACGCCGATCGGGAACACTCGCATCCGCCCCGTGCGAGCGTCCTTCCGACCCAAGCCACCTTCACTGAAGAGTTCAAGGAAGCGGACCGGAGCGACGCCATCGAACGGCACGATGCGGACCTTGGCTTCATCGCTCTCGATTTCGGTGATGGCGTCCGCATGGAGCCGGGTCGCCAGGCTCTTGCGGTACGGCTCGATGAAACGGACTTCCCTGATGCCCGCCGCGATGATGTGGCGGGCACAGGAGTGACACGGATACGTCGTCACGAACAGTTTCCCGCCGCGCACGCGCCCGCCGGATGAATGGCCCGCGTTGAGCAGCGCATGCATCTCCGCATGGACTGCGCGGGAGAACTCGATCAGTCCGCGCACCTCGGAGGACCTCCTCAAGCGGGTGACGACCTCTTCGATCTTTCCGGCTTCCACGATGCCTTCCAATGCCTGCGCCAGTCGTTCGGCGATCTCCGTCTTCTCCTCGTCGTTCCAGCACTTGCCGCCATCCTTGTTCCAGCAACGATGGTCAACGTAATGGGACTCGTCGGGTCGGCCGTGCGCTTCATACAAGCCGCCGAAGGCCCGCGGGACGTCGTTCCAGCCGACGGCCAGGACGTTGCCATCGGCTGCGGTGATGGCGGCTCCGACCTGTCGGGAAAGACACGCGGAGTTCCTGGCTGCGGAGTGCGCCTCATACATCGCGCGTTCATTGGCCGACGGCGTGATGATCTTCACCCCCAGGAGCAGATCGAGATAGCGGCTCAGGCTGCCACGGATCTGGTCGTCCGTGCCATCGCTGATCCGGAGGAAGAAATCCGCTTGGGGGAAGACGTCGCGCACGCTCTGTCCGTTGGCGAACTCTTCCCCGGAATCCCGGTCGATGAGCTTGAAGACCTCGCCCATGTCACCCAGCTTCTTCTGCAGGTGCTGCACCCGCGAGGCCAGCGGCGCGTGGACGCTGATCACATGAAGCAATCGCCCGTACACCGAGCGCAGGAGCTCCAGCTCATCGGTGTTCTTGATGGAGTCGATGATGTGGCAATGACGGACCACCGGCGTCGGCACCACCGCTGCCGGTGCGGGCTCCACGCCGCTCAAGGTCATCTGCGAGTGGTCGGGGGCTTCCTCCTGCCGCTTTCGAACCATCGCGATCTTCCGTATGGCCAACTGGGCAAGCACGGAGTTGCCGTACTTCAGCCGGAGGTCGTTGCCCGCGTCGATCAGGTTCTGGATCGAGCTGGCTGCGCCCCGCTGCGAACGCTCCTTGATGAAGTGACTGAGCCGGATCTCGTCGACCACCTTGTAGTCGTAGGACTTCTCGAGCAGCTCCTTCAACGTGGCTGACACCTGATGGAGCGGCGTCCCGAGCGGACCGCAGAGCGCGATCACCAGTTCGGGCGTGATCGCTTCGTCGATGCGCCGTTTGGCGTCGAAGCGCCTGGGGTCGTCTTTGTCTGATGCTGATGCCTGCGGCAACAGCGACACATTGCTTCCCGCTGCCATTCGGGTCCCCCTTGTCCGAGTCCCCTGACTCGAATTGTCATGGGCCTCTGGCCCAGCTTTTTTCGGGACTTTATCGATAGACATCGTCTGAGACCTCCCCTCAAACCCGTGGTGCAGATTGGATGAGCGAAGAACTCTAGGCGGCGCTGAAGCGTTCCGGGCTGCGGCATCTGTGTATGCAATGCCTGCCGCGCCCTAGATACGAGTCAGACGCCGACAGAACACCATCACTGTCGATGGAAATCTCGAAGCTGGACGCTGTGATCCTCCGTGTTGACGGCAGTTCGCCGAGAAGAGCATCGGCAGTTGCCATCACGATCACCATTGCGAAGCAGGCGTGTGCCCGTCAAGAGCGGGACCATCGAACCATGATCCCGCGCCCGCCCGTTCATCCGACGGTGAAGCTCACCTCGATGTTCCCCCGCGTCGCCAGCGAGTACGGGCAGATCTGGTGCGCGCCGTCCACCAGCGCCCACTTCTGCGCCTCGGTCAGGCCGGGCAGCACCACGTGCAGCTTCGCCGCCAGCGCGAAGCCGCCGTCGGCGGTCGTGCCGAGCGAGATGTCGGCCTCGATGGACGCGTCGTCGGGCACGCGGATCGGCTCGGCCGTCCTCACGCGGCGCATCGCGCCCATGAAGCAGGCGGACCAGCCCACCGCCAGCAGCTGCTCGGGGTTGGTGCCCGGACCGCCCGAGCCCGGCAGGCTCAGCCGGACATCGAGCGCGCCGTCGCTGGACTTGCCGGTCCCATCGCGGCCGCCGGTGGTCAGCGTGGAACCGGTGTAGAGGACCTTGTCGATCGTGCGGGTCATGGAGAAATCCTTCGAAGTCGGAAAGTGGAACGGAAAGCAGAGGCGTAGACGGCAGCGGCGGGCTCGGGGCTCACCACTGCGCCACGTCGATGACGGCCTTGGCGAAGTCGGCCGGCGCTTCCTGCGGCAGGTTGTGGCCGATGCCGCCGGTCAGCGCGCGATGCTCGTACTTGCCGGTGAAGCGCGAACGGTAGGCGGCCGCCGGCGGGTGCGGCGCGCCGTTGGCATCGCCCTCCAGCGTGATCGTGGGCATCGCCACGGTCTTCACCTGCGCCAGGCGGATCTCGAGCGGCTCGTACTGCGGGTCGGTCTCGGCCGCGCCGATGCGCGAGCGGTAGTTGTGCACCACCAGCGCGACATGGTCCGGGTTCACCAGGTTCGCGGCGCTGCGCTCGAAGGTTGCGTCGTCGAAGTTCCACTTCGGCGAGGCCTGGTGCCAGATGAAGCGGGCGAAGGCCTTCAGGTTCTTCTCGTAGCCGATGCGGCCGCGCTCGGTGGCGAAGTAGTACTGGTACCACCACGTGAACTCGTCGGCCGGCGACAGCGGCGTCAGCGCGGTGGTCCGGTCCAGCACCAGGAAACCGCTCACCGACACCAGCGCCTGGCAACGCTCCGGCCACAGCGCGGCCATCACGCAGGCATTGCGCGCGCCCCAGTCGCAGCCGCCGAAGATCGCCTTGCGGATGCCCAGCGCGTCCATCAGCGCGATGCCGTCCGCCGCCAGCGCGGTCTGCTGCGCCGAGCGCATCGTGGCGTCCGAGAGGAAACGCGTCGTTCCATAGCCGCGCAGGTGCGGCAC
>NZ_VOSR01000511.1:0-899 GCF_007997345.1 Mitsuaria sp. TWR114 | reverse complement strand
GCGCCGGCGTTCAGGCCGTCGACGCGATCGGACAGCGCGTCGCGGGCGGTGAGCATCAGCACCGGCACCTGTTGGCCGCGCGCGCGCAGCGTGCGGCACAGGGTGACGCCGTCGCCGTCGGGCAGCATGCCGTCCAGCACGATCAGGTCGTGGGTGGTCACGAAGGCAGCCTCGTCGGCCTCGGCCAGGCTGGCCGCGTGGTCCACCACGAAACCCTCCTCGCGCAGGCCGCGCACCAGCAGCCTCGCGGCCTTGCGGTCATCCTCGACCAGAAGAATCCTCATCGCCTCTCTCCGAATGGGCGGCAGTCTCGCATGCCGGCGCGATTCCCCGTCGGCTTCCCCGCTGGCTCAAGGCGCCGGCGCGCGGCCGAGGCTGAGCTGCAGCCGCACGGTGGCGGCGGCGAGCTCGCTGCGCGCCTGCAGGTAGGCGAGCTCGGTGTCGTCCGCCGCGCGCTGGGCCGACAGCAGCTCCAGCAGCGAGGCAGCGCCGTGCCGGTACGAGAGGCGCAAGCCTTCCACCACGCGCCGCGCGTCGCCCAGGGTCGCGTCGCGGTAGCGGGTCAGGTTCTCGAGCGCGGCGCGGTACTGGGCGTGGGTCGCGCGGACGTCGGCCTGCGCCTGGAGCTCGGTCTGGCGCAGCGCGAGCAGGGCCTGGGTGACGGCCGACTCGGCCTGCACCAGGTCGCCGCGGTCCAACCGCGACAGCGGGATCGGCACCGAGACCGAGACCGACACGGTGTTGGACCGCGGCGAGGGATCGACCGCCGAGCCGTCCGCCGCCACGCCGCGACGTCCCTGTGGCGCGTAGCCGTAGCTGAGGCTGACGCTCGGATCGACCCAGCGGTTGGCGCGGACCAGGTCCGCGGCGGCACGGGCGCTGTCCACCGCCGCGCGGGC
>NZ_VOSR01000510.1:0-1731 GCF_007997345.1 Mitsuaria sp. TWR114 | reverse complement strand
AGAACTCCTCGCCGCCCAGGCGCGCGAGGCGGTCGACCTCGCGCAGGCAGGGCCGCAGCACCCGCACCAGCGCCTTCAAGGCGGCGTCGCCGGCCGCATGCCCCAGCGTGTCGTTGAGCTGCTTGAAGCGGTCCATGTCCAGCAGCACCAGCGCGTAGCCGCGACCACGCATCTGGCGCGAGTGCTCGGCATCGACCGCTTCGGACAGCGCGCGCCGGTTCAGCGCATCGGTCAGCGGGTCGCGTTCGGTGAGGCGGCGGATCTCCAGCACCAGCTTCATCAGCAGCAGGAAGGCGATCCAGCCGTTGATCAGCAGCGCCAGCACCAGCGACGCCCACAACCAGGCGATGTTGAAGTCGGAAGCGACGTCGATGTCCGCGGTGCGGCCCGGCGCGAGCAGCGCCTCCACCGGCCGCGCCAGCAGTAGCAGGCCGACCGCCATCAGCGGCGCGGCCAGCGCCAGCGCCGCGCGCGGCGCCAGGCCGCGCGCGCGCAGCAGGCGCCGCGGATCGACCGCCGCCAGCATCGCCAGCGCCGCCATCGCGCCGTAGATCAGCAGCTTGTGCCCGAGCGTGTCCGGCCCGCCGGTGAAGCGCGCGACGACGATGCCCACGGCGATCGTCGCGCCGCCGACCGAGCGCCAGGGCGCGGGCCGCTCGCCCACCACCGGCACCGCCAGCCGGATCAGCGCGAAGGCGATCAGCGACAGCAGGTCCGACCACCAGTAATGCTGCGGCGACACCAGCCCGAGCGCCTCGTGGAGCAGGAACGAAGCGCCCAGCGCCGCGTTGGCGCCCGACAGGCAGGCACAGGCGCCGGGCGATTCGCGCAGGCCGGCGGCGATCATCAGCCACACCACCGCGGCGATGCCGAACAGCACCACCAGCGCGGCGATCAGCGAGACCGGGTCGGCGGCGGGCAGCATCAGGCAGGCTCCATCGTCGGGGGGCTCACGCGAACTCCGCTTCGCCGGCGGCGCGCAGGACGCGGTTGCGGCCACGCGCCTTCGCGGCATACATCGCCGCGTCGGCCCGCGACAGCGCACCGTGGCCGTGGGTGTCGCCGGCGCGCATGGTGGCGACGCCGAAGCTCGCGCTGATCGGCCAGAGCTTGTCGCCCCAGGCCAGCGGGTGTTTCTGCAGCAGCTCGCGCAGGCGTTCCGCGACCAGCATCGCGCCGTCGAGCTCGGTGTCGGGCAGCAGCACGGCGAACTCCTCGCCGCCGAGCCGGCCGAAGCAGTCGGTGTCGCGCAGCGTCGCGCCCAGCACGGCGGCCAGGTGCTGCAGCGCGGCGTCGCCGCCGGCATGCCCCAGTTCGTCGTTGATGCGCTTGAAGTGGTCCACGTCCAGCACCATCACCGCGTTGGCGCAGCCGCGCTCGGTCAGCGCCTGCAGGCGCGCGAGATGGTCCTCGATCGCGCGCCGGTTCAGCAGGCCGGTCAAGGCGTCGCGCCGCGTCAGGTGGCGCACGCGCGCGATCAGGCGCTGCATCACCAGCGCGATCAGGCCGGTGGCGATGGTCAGGTCGACGACCAGCCGCAGCATCGCCAGCGGCGCGTTGGCGCCCAGCCCGGCGAGGCCCAGTCCCGCCGGCGTCCAGCCCAGCAGCCCGCCGGCGCGCCAGAGGCAGCCGCCGGCCAGCACGAGGTAGGGCGTCACGACGATGGTGGTCAAGCCGGCGCGGAAGCCGGCGCCGAGGGCGACGTCCCAGGCGGCCATCAGCGCGAGCACG
>NZ_VOSR01000051.1:0-3106 GCF_007997345.1 Mitsuaria sp. TWR114 | reverse complement strand
CGCCGACCACCGCGCCGATGATGTTGCGGTTCACATAGACGTTGCCGATGCGCGCCTGCGACGCCAGGCGCAGCGCGCGGCTGTCGATGCGGGTCTGGATGCCCAGCGTCAGGCCGTAGCCCAGCGCGTTGATCTCACGCACGACGCCGTCCACATCGCCGCTCCAGCGCACGACGTGCAGCACCGGGCCGAAGATCTCCTGCTTCAGCGAGGCGATCGTCGGCAGCTCGACCGCCACCGGCGGCAGCAGGCGCGGGCAGGCATCGGCCGGCACGGCCTCGGCGATCAGCGTCGCCTCGCGCTTGAGGCGCTGGACTTCCCGGGAGACGCCCTGGAAGGCCTCGTCGTCGATCAGCGGACCGACGTCGGTCGCCAGATCGGCGCTGTCGCCGACGCGCAGTTCCTTGACCGCGCCGCGCAGCATCTCGATGACGCCATCGGCCACCGCCTCGTGCACCGCCAGCAGGCGCAGCGCCGAGCAGCGCTGACCGGCGCTGCGGAAGGCCGATTGCATGACGGCGTCGATGACCTGCTCGGGCAGCGCGGTCGAGTCCACGATCATCGCGTTCAGCCCGCCGGTCTCGGCGATCAGCGGCAGCGCCGCGGCGCCGGGCTTGGCCGCCAGCTGGCGGTTGATGATCTGCGCCACCTGCGTCGAGCCGGTGAAGCACACGCCCGCCGTCTGCGGCGCGGCCACCAGGCGCGCACCGACGGTCTCGCCACGGCCATGCACCAGTTGCACCGCGTCCTCGGGGACGCCGGCGGCATGCAGCAGCTTCACGCATTCGGCCGCGACCGCGGGCGTCTGCTCGGCCGGCTTGGCGGCGACGGCATTGCCGGCGGCCAGTGCGGCCACCACCTGGCCGGCGAAGATCGCCAGCGGGAAGTTCCACGGCGAGATGCAGACGAACACGCCGCGGCCATTCAGCGCGACGCCATCGGCGGCCAGGCGCTCGGCCTCGTCGGCGTAGTAGCGCAGGAAGTCGATGGCCTCGCGGACTTCGCTGATCGCGTCGCCGAAGCTCTTGTAGGCCTCCTTCACCAGCAGCGCGCAGTACTGCGGCAGCTGTGCCTGCAGCGCGTCGGCGGCGCGGCGCAGCACCGCGGCGCGCCCGGCCACCGGCGTCGCGTTCCAGCCGGCGAAGCCGCCCTGCAGGCGCGCCATCACCGCGTCCACTTCATCGGGCGAGGCTTCCGTCAGCGTCGGCACGCTGCAGGCGGCCAGCGCGTCCAGCAGCGGCTGGCGCTGCGCCGGCACCGCCAGGTCCAGGCCCGCGGAGTTGTCGCGGCCGCGGCCCGCCGCGTCGCGGTACAGCGCCACCGGCAGCGGCAGCGCCGCGGCCTCCTGGATCTGCGTCATCGGCGAGGCCAGCAGCTCCTCCGGCGCCACCGTCGGGTCGGCCAGCTGGTGGACGAAGGAGGAGTTGGCGCCGTTCTCCAGCAGGCGGCGCACCAGGTAGGCCAGCAGGTCGCGGTGCTCGCCGACCGGCGCGTAGACGCGGCAGGGGATGCTGCCGTCCTTCAGCACCTCGCGGTAGATGCCCTCGCCCATGCCGTGCAGGCGCTGCATCTCGAACTTGGCGCCCAGCGCGCGGGCCATCTGCAGGATGGCGGCGATGGTGCCGGCGTTGTGGCTCGCGAACTGCGGGTAGATGACGTCGTGGTGCTGCAGCAGCGCCTGCGCGCAGGCCAGGTAGGACACGTCCGTGTGCGGCTTGTGCGTGTAGACCGGGTAGCAGGGCAGGCCCTGCTCCTGGGCGCGCTTGATCTCGCCGTCCCAGTAGGCGCCCTTCACCAGTCTCACCATGAAGCGCAGCCCATGCCGGCGGGCGATCGCGGCGACCGCCTCCACCACGTCACGCGCGCGCGTCTGGTAGGCCTGGACCGCCAGGCCGAAGCCGCGCCACTGCGGGAAGTGGGTGGCGATGCGCGCCGCCAGCGCGTCGAGCAGCTCCAGCGACAGCTCCAGCCGGTCGACCTCCTCGGCGTCGATCGTCAGGTTGATGTTGGCCTGCGCCGCCTTCTCGACCAGCTGCCACACGCGCGGCAGCAGCTCGGCGTAGACGCGCTCGCGCTGCAGCACCTCGTAGCGCGAGAACAGCGCCGACAGCTTGATCGAGATGCCGTCGCTGCCCTCCGGCGACTCGGCCTTGCGACCGGCGGCGATGGCGGCGATCGCATTCAGGTAGGACGCCTGGTAGCGCTCGGCATCGCGCTCGGTGCGGGCGCCCTCGCCCAGCATGTCGTAGGAGAAGCGCAGCTGGGCCTGCGCCTTGCGCGCGGCGTCGGCCTCCTTCATCGCCTCCTGGATGTTGCGGCCGAGCACGAACTGGCGGCCCAGCAGCTGGATCGCCCGCACCGTCGCGGCCACCACCGTCTGCGCGCCCAGGCGCTTCATCAGGCCGCCGTCGGATTCAGCGTCCGGCAGGAACTTCTTGGACAGCGAGATCGCGCTCGCCGCCAAGCCGGCCAGCATCTTGTGCGGGCCGTCCGAGCCGCCCTCGAAGTCCGCGCGGCCGAGCTGGTCGGCGGTCAGCGCGATGGCGGTCTCCGCGTCGGGCACGCGCAGCAGCGCCTCGGCCAGGCGCATCAGGGCCAGGCCCTCGGCGCTGGTGATGGGGTACTCGCGCAGCAGCGACTCCATCGCCCAGAACGGCGCCGGGTTGGCGCGCACCTGCTGCACCCAGGGGCGCGCTTGGTCGACCACCGCCGGCCAGTGCAGCGTCTGCAGCGGCGCGGCCAGCGCGCGCACCAGCGGCAGCTCCTCGCGGTAGGGGTCGGGCAGGCGGGAGGTCTCGGGCGGCAGGGCGAAGGCGGTCATGGGATCCTCGAATGTTCGTGCGAGGGGCGCTCCCCTAGCGAATATCGGGAGTGTAAAAAGGAGGGCTCCGAATTAATCTCCAATGTTTAGGCCATCCACCGCACGGAATCCAGCATGAGCGACCTCCAGGACCTGGACAAGATCGACCGGCGCATCCTCGCGCTGCTGCAGCAGGACGGGCGCATCAGCAACCTGAAGCTGGCGGAGGAGGTGCAGATGTCCGCGACGGCGGTGCTGGAGCGGGTGCGGCGGCTGACGCGCGAGGGCTTCATCCTCGGCTACGAG
>NZ_VOSR01000509.1:0-3999 GCF_007997345.1 Mitsuaria sp. TWR114 | reverse complement strand
CGCGCTGGTCGCCGTCGGCGGCTACGGCCGCGGCGAGCTGTTCCCGCATTCGGACGTCGACGTGCTGGTGCTGCTGCCCGATGCGCTGCCCGGCGGCCTGACGCCCGACCAGCCCGGTCCGCTGAAGCAGGCGATCGAAGCCTTCATCACCGCCTGCTGGGACATCGGGCTGGAGATCGGCTCGTCGGTGCGCACCGTGCGCGAGTGCCTGGACGAGGCCGCCGGCGACGTCACCATCCAGACCGCGCTGCTCGAGTCGCGCTGGCTGGCCGGCTCACGGCCGCTGGTCAAGCGCTTCGACAAGGCCTTCCGCGAGGCGGTCGATCCACGCGCCTTCATGCGCGCCAAGACGCTGGAGATGCGCCAGCGCCACACGAAGTACGAGGAAACGCCCTACGCGCTGGAGCCCAACTGCAAGGAAAGCCCCGGCGGCCTGCGCGACCTGCAGGTGCTGATCTGGATCGCGCGCGGCGCGGGCCTGGGCCGGACCTGGTCGCAGCTGGCGGCCAAAGGCCTGATCACGCCCTTCGAGGCCCGCCAGCTGCAGCGCAACGAAGGCGTGCTCAAGAGCATCCGCTGCCAGCTGCACCTGGCGGCGAAGCGGCGCGAGGACCGGCTGGTCTTCGACCTTCAAACGGCGGTGGCGGAGCGCTTCGGCTACGAGTCCACCCGCTCGCTGCGCGCGTCCGAGAAGCTGATGCGCCGCTACTACTGGGCGGCCAAGGCGGTGACGCAGCTGAACCAGATCACGCTGCTCAACCTGGAAGACCAGATCAACGGCACGCGGGGCAACGAACCGCGCCCGGTCAACGACCGCTTCCTGGAGCGCAGCGGCATGCTGGAGATCGCGGCCGACGACCTCTACGAGCGCGAGCCGCACGCCATCCTCGAGACCTTCCTGATCTACCAGCAGACGCCCGGCATCAAGGGCCTGTCGGCCAAGACGCTGCGCGCGCTCTACAACGCGCGCGGGCTGATGAACAGCGCGTTCCGGCGCGATCCGGCCAACCGCGCGATGTTCATGCGCGTGCTCGAGGAGCCGCAGGGCCAGACGCACGCGTTCCGGTTGATGAACCAGACCTCGGTCCTGGGGCGCTACCTGTGGGTGTTCCGGCGCATCGTCGGGCAGATGCAGCACGACCTGTTCCACGTCTACACGGTGGACCAGCACATCCTCATGGTGCTGCGCAACATCCGCCGCTTCTTCATTCCCGAGCACACCCACGAGTACCCCTTCTGCTCGCAGCTGGCGGCGCAGTTCGACCGCCCTTCCCTCCTCTACATCGCGGCGCTGTTCCACGACATCGCCAAGGGCCGTGGCGGCGATCACTCCGACCTGGGCGCGGTCGAGGCGCGGCGCTTCTGCCGCGCGCACGGCCTGCCGAAGGCGGATGCGGCGCTGGTGGTGTTCCTGGTCGAGCATCACCTGACGATGTCGCGGGTGGCGCAGAAGGAGGACCTGTCCGATCCCGAGGTCATCCAGCACTTCGCGCAGCTGGTGAAGGACGAACGCACGCTGACGGCGCTGTACCTGCTCACCGTCGCCGACATCCGCGGCACCGGCCCCAAGGTCTGGAACGCGTGGAAGGGCAAGCTGCTGGAGGATCTCTACCGGCTGACGCTGCGTGCGCTGGGCGGCGCGAAGCTGAACATGGCCGCCGAGATCGAGGCCCGCAAGCAGGAAGCGCGGCAGGAGCTGGCCCTGAAGGCGCAGTTGCCAGGCACCGAGGACGCGCTGTGGAAGACGCTGGACCTGAGCTACTTCGCGCGCCATGACGCACCGGACCTGGCCTGGCACGCGCGCGCGCTGTGGCGCCATGTCGCGAGCGCCGAGCCGGTGGTGCGGGCGCGCCCGTCGCCGGTCGGCGAGGGCCTGCAGGTGCTGGTCTACGCCAAGGACCAGCAGGACCTGTTCGCGCGCATCTGCGGCTACTTCGACGGCGCGGGCTTCAACATCCTGGACGCCAAGGTGCACACCACGCGCAGCGGTTATGCGCTGGACACCTTCCAGGTCATCGCGCCCGAGCTGGACCTGCACCACCGCGACCTGACTGCGCTGGTGGAATCCAAGCTCGGCCAGGCGCTGGTCGCGCAGGGCCCGCTGCCGGAGCCGCGCAAGGGGCGGCTGTCGCGCCGGGTGAAGAGTTTCCCGTTCACGCCACGCATCTCGCTGCGCCCGGACGAACGCGCGCAGCGCTGGCTGCTGTCGGTCAGCGCGACCGACCGCGCCGGCCTGCTGTACGCGATCGCGCGGGTGCTGGCGCGGCACGGCATCAACCTTCAGCTCGCCAAGGTCTCGACCCTGGGCGAGCGGGTCGAGGACACCTTCCTGCTCGACGGCGCGGCACTGCAGCAGAGCCGGATGCAGCTGCAGATCGAGAGCGAGCTGTTGGACGCGCTGTCGGTGCAGTGAGGCGATGAGCCAGTACCACGTCATCCCGTCGGCCGAGGCCTTCGCGCGGCTCGACGGTTTCAGCACGGTCATCGACGTGCGCTCGCCGGCCGAGTTCGCCGAGGACCGCCTGCCGGGCGCGGTGAACTGGCCGGTGCTCGACAACGACGAGCGCCGCATCGTCGGCACGCTCTACAAGCAGGATCCGCTGGAGGCGCGCAAGGTCGGCGCCGCGATCGTGGCCCGCAACATCGCCGCCCACCTGGACGCCAACCGGGCGCTGATGCAGAAGCATTGGCGGCCGCTGGTCTATTGCTGGCGGGGCGGGCAGCGCTCGGGGGCGATGAACTGGTTCCTGAACCAGATCGGGTTCAAGTCGCTGCAGCTGGTGGGGGGCTACAAGGCCTTCCGCGGCGAGGTGATCCGGACGCTGACCGCGCTGCCGGCGCGCTTCGATTTCGTGGTGCTGTGCGGGCGGACCGGCTCGGGCAAGACGCGCTTGCTGCAGGCGCTCGCGGGCGTGGGGGCGCAGGTGCTCGACCTGGAGGCGCTCGCGCGTCATCGCGGATCGGTGCTCGGCGCCCTGCCCGACCAGGCGCAGCCGAGCCAGAAGGCCTTCGACACGGCGCTGTGGCAGGCGATGGTGCGGTTCGACCCGGCGCGGCCGGTGTTCGTCGAGAGCGAGAGCCGCAAGATCGGCGGCGTGCAGTTGCCGGAGCCGCTGCACCTGCGCTTGCGCCAGCAGGGGCGCTGCGTGTGGATCGACATGGCGGAGGCCGGGCGCGTGCAGCTGCTGCTGGAGGACTATGCGCACTTCCGGTCCGATGCGGAGGGCTTCAATGCGCTGATCGGCGGCCTGGTGGCGCTGCGCGGACGCGAGCGCGTGGAGCGCTGGCAAGGGATGGCGCGGAGCGGGCAATGGGCTGAGCTCTTCGGGGAGCTCATGCGCGATCACTATGACCCTGGCTACGAACGGTCGCTGACCAACCACTTTCCGCAGTTGAGCTCGGCGCCGCGCATCGGCTTGGAAGACAGCGGCCCCGGCAGCACCGGTCAGGCGGTGCAGGCCCTGCTGGCCATTGCTGGCGCATGACCCTCTCTCGCGGCCTGCGACGAGCCCCCTCACCCTAACCCTCTCCCCCTCGCGGGGGAGAGGGGATGAGGTGCGAGGGAGAGGGCGGGGGTGAGGGGAAACCGTGCCGTCAGACGGCCAGCAGTTCCACCTCGAACAGCAGCGTCGCATGCGGGGGAATCACGCCGCCGGCGCCATACGCGCCGTAGCCGAGTTCCGAAGGGATCACCAGGAACCGGGTCCCGCCGACCTTCATTCCCTGCACGCCCTCATCCCAGCCCTTGATGACTTCCCCGGCGCCGAGGTGGAAGCGGAACGGATCCCGGCGGTCCTTGGACGAATCGAACTTGCGCCCACGCTGCCCGTCCTTGTAGAGCCAGCCGGTGTAATGCACGGTCACGCGCTTGCCGGCCTCGGCCACGGCGCCCTCGCCGGTGGTGACGTCCTCGAACTCCAGGCCGCTGGCGGTCTTGGTCAGCTGGTTCAGCGTGATCGGCTCGGCACCGCCGGAGACGCCCAGCAGTTCCACCTCGAA
>NZ_VOSR01000508.1:0-12730 GCF_007997345.1 Mitsuaria sp. TWR114 | reverse complement strand
GCCGCCGGACAGCTGGTGCGGCCGCTGCTGAGCGACGCGTTCCAGCTCGAAGGCTTGGATCCAGCGGTCCACCGCCTCGCCGCCCTCGTGGCGCGACGGATTCAGCCAGCCCCGCTTGAGCGCGAACGCGATGTTCTGCCGCACGGTCAGCTGCGGAAACAGCGCGTAGTCCTGAAAAAGGAAACCGAGGCGGCGCTCGCGGGCGGGCACGTCGATGCCCGACGCGCTGTCGAAGACCGGCTGGCCGTCGACGCGGATCGACCCCTCGTCCGGCTTGAGCAGCCCCGCGATCGCCAACAGCGTCAGGCTCTTGCCGGCGCCCGACGGGCCGTGGATCACCGTGCGGCGAGCGTCGGTGGTGAAGGCGACATCGAGCTCGAAGCGGCGGCCGCCGCCTTCCACGTGCTTGCGGATGCGCACCTCGAAACTCATGCGCCACTCCTTGGACCCGCCAGCCGGCCCGCCACCAGCAGCACCGCGACGCAGGTCAGCGACACGATCAGCACCAGCAGGTTGGCGGTGTCGTCCTGCCCGGCCTGCACCGCCTCATACACCGCCACGGACAGCGTCTGCGTCTTGCCCGGGATGCTGCCCGCGACCATCAGCGTCGCGCCGAACTCGCCCAGCGCGCGGGCGAAGGCCAGCAGCACGCCGGCCAGCACGCCGCGCCAGGCCATCGGCAGCGTCACGCGGAAGAACAGCGCCCACTCGCCCAGGCCGAGCACGCGGGCGGCGCGCTCGAGCTGCGGATCCACGCCCTCGAAGGCCGCGCGGGCCGACTTCATCACCAGCGGGAACGCCACGATCGTCGCCGCGATCACCGCGCCCTGCCAGGTGAAGATCAGGTTGATGCCGAAGCTCTCCCACAGCCAGGCGCCCAGCCAGCCGCGCTTGCCGATGATCACCAGCAGGTAGTAGCCCAGCACCGTCGGCGGCAGCACCATCGGCAGCGTCAGCACCGCGTCCAGCAGTTCTCGTCCCGGGAAGCGGAAGCGCGCCAGCGCGAAGCCGGTCCCCACGCCCAGCAGCAGGTTCAGCGCGGTCGCCCAGCCGGCGACTTTCAGCGACAGCGCGAGCGCGATCCAGGCGGGTTCCACGTGCGCTGCGCTCCCGGCCGATCAGGGCTTCTGGAAGCCGTGCCGGGCGAGCACCGCCTGGCCGGCCGCCGAGGTGACGAAGTCCAGGAAGCGCTTGCCGCCCTCGGCATTCGCGCCGCCGGAGGTCACGGCGATCGGGTAGGAAATCGGCGCTGGGGTCGGCACGCCGAACAGGACGCGCACCTTGTCCTTGAACACCAGCGCGTCGGTCATGTAGACGAAGCCGGCCTCGGTCTCGCCGCGCGACACGTAGTCCAGCGCCTGCCGCACGTTCTGCGCGAAGACCGCCTTGGGCTCGATGGCCGACCACAGCCCGGCCTGCTCCAGGGCGGCCTTGGCGTAGCGGCCGGCGGGCACGCCCTCGGGCCGCCCGACCGCGACGCGCTTCACGGCGGACTGCTGCAGGTCGGAAAGGGTCTTCAGCGCCACGCCGCCTTCCGCAGGCGTGATCACCACGAGTGCGTTGCTGACGAAGTTGCGCCGCGTGCCTTCGACCAGCAGCTTCTGTTGCTGGGCCTTGTCCATCGTCTCCTGGTCGGCGGAGGCGAAGACGTCGACTGGCGCGCCCTTGGCGATCTGGGCGAGGAGTGCGTCCGATGCGGCGAAGTTGAACTGGAGCTTCGTGCCCGGATGCGCGGCCTCGAAGGCTGGCGCCAGTTCCCTGAACGCGTTGGTCAGGCTGGCGGCTGCGGAGACGGTGATCTCGGCCGCCTGCGCCAGGCCCGTGGCCATCAGCGCGAGGGCCAGCGCGGCGACGCGTCGGGTGATCGAAAGGGAAGTCGAGCGCATGGCGATTCCTCGTAGGAGCCGTCGACAAAACGAGCCCCGCAATATATCCCAGGATATTGCGCCCCCTTCGCCGACCGACTCCCTCCCCCGCACTGCGCCTCGTTGAAGGGCTCCCCCACCGCACTGCGCTTCGTTGAATGGCTCGGTGTGTCGACGCTGGCGGCGCCGGTGCCCCTCCGAGCGATTGCCGAGCGTGCGGAGGCGCTTGAGCGAGGAGGGGCACCGGCGCTGCCGGCGTCTGCTCGGTCCAGGCCCAGCCTCCCCGCGCCCGCCGAGGCCGTGCCTCAAGTCGCCAGCAGCTTCATCAACTGCCGGATTTCCGGCTTGGCAGCTTGAAGTGCGGTGTCCTCGATCTGTCGATAGAGCGTGATCAGCGCCCGTCCTGAGTCGGTCAGCGCGCTGCCACCGCCTTTGGCGCCGCCGGCCGCGGTAGCGACGGCGGGCGTTTTCAGCGCGCGATTGAGTTCATCGATCAGCAGCCAGGCGCGTCGGTAGGACATGTCCAGCGACTTGGCGGCTGCCGTGATGGAGCCGGTTTCGTCGAGCGCCTGGAGCAAGGCGATTTTTCCGGGCCCGATGGCGATGATGTCTCCGACGGTCACGCGCATGCGGAGTTTGAGGCTTGGCTTGGGCGCGAGCTTGGGCGCCGGTTTGGGCTTCACGTGAGGAGGAGTCGGGCGGGCCACCATGCCGCGCATTAAACCTGATGCCGGCGCGCTCAATCGGCCAGTCGCCAGCAGCCGCGGCCGGCCGCCTTCGCCGCATAGAGCGCATCGTCCGCGCGGCCGAGCAGCGCCACTTCGCCTTCCTGGCCGCCGTCGTGGCAGGCGATGCCGATGCTGGTGGACAGCTGCAGCTGCTGCCCCTGCAGCGTCAGCGGCGCCTTCACCGCGTCCAGCACCTTGCGCGCCACGCCGGCGGCTTCGTCCGGCGCGTTCAGGTTCTCGAGGATCAGCACGAACTCGTCGCCGGCCAGGCGGCAGAGCTGGTCGGTCTCGCGGATCGCGCCGCGCACCCGGTCGGCGAAGGCCCGCAGCACCGCGTCGCCGGCCGCATGCCCCAGCGAATCGTTCACCTGCTTGAAGTGGTCCAGGTCCAGGAACATCAGCGCCAGCGTCCGGCCGTTGCGGCGGTTGCGCGCCAGCGATTCCGACAGGCGGGACTCGAACTGCCGCCGGTTCGGCAGCCCTGTCAGCGGATCGACGCGGCTGAGCTGGTCCAGCTCCCGCTCGACCTGCTTGAACGCGGTGATGTCGGTGGCCAGCGTGTAGACGCCGGCCACGCTGCCATCGGGCTGAACGTCGGGCACGTATTCGGCCAGCAGGTCCCGCACCACGCCGTTGGCTTCGGAGCGCGTCTCGAAGCGCTGCCGCGCGCCGGCCAGCGCCGCCTTCAGGAAGGGCAGCCGCTGCTCGTGCAGCACCGGCCCGATGACCTCAGCCAGCGGCCGGTCCAGCGCCTCCTCCGGCGCCATGCCCATCCAGGCGCGGAAGGTCGCGTTGAGGAACCGGAGCCGGTGCTCCGAGTCGATGTAGGAGATCAGCACCGGCAGGTTGTCGGCGATGGTGCGCAGCCGGCGCTCGATGGACTCCTGGCGCAGCAGCGCGTCGTGCAGTTCCAGCGTGCGCGCCTGCACGCGCAGCTCCAGCGACGCGTTCAGCTCGGCCAGCGAGCGGTCCTGATCGGCCTGGCGGTGCGCCAGGTCGTTCAGCGCCTGCGACAGCACCGCCGCCTCGCGGTAGCCACCGACGGCCGGCAAATGGTCCTCGCTGAGATGACGGCGCTGCGCGATCGCGGCGGCCAGCTCGCGCAGCGGCCGGCTCATGCGCCGCGCCAGCCACCAGCTCAGCGGCACCGCCAGCGCCAGCATCAGGATCGCGCTCAGCGCGATCTGACGCCGCAGGCCGTAGTAGTCGGCCAGCGCCACGGCCACCGGCTGCCGCACCAGCACCGTCCAGCCCAGTCCCGGATACGGACCGTAGCCCTGGCTGGGCACGCTCACCGCGAAGTACTCGACGCCGCCGGCCTCATGGTGACGCAGGCCCTGCCCGCTCTCCGCGCCGATCGGCATCTTCCTGCCCTCCTGGTCCGAGGGTCCCAGGATCACCACCCCGTCCTTGCCCAGCACCAGCGCGTCGGCCTGGTGGGAGGCCATGGTCGCGTCGATCAGCTCGCTCTTGATCTGGCGCGCCCAGCCCCAGCTCAGGTGGACGCCGAACACGCCCTGCAACTGCCCGCGCCCATCCAGCAGCGGCACCGCGAAGTCGACGAAACGCCAGGGCTCGTTCTGGCGCGGCAGGAGTTTTTCCAGCAGCAGCGCCGCATGCACGTCGCCGACGAAGGGCTGGCCGCCCCGCGCGCCCTGCCACCACGGTCGCTTGGAGACGTCCACCCCGTCCAGCAGGCCGCCGGCGGCGGCGAGCACCTTGCCCTGCGCGTCGGTCACGCCCAGCCACGCGAAGTGGTCGAAGCCGACCTGCACTTGGTCCAGCGCGCGACGCATCCCCTCGGGATCGTCGAAGCGGCGGAAGGGCTCCAGCTGCGCCAGCACCCGCACTTCCTTGAACTGCTGCGCCATGCCGCGATCGAGCGCGTCGCGGAAGTCGACGGCCACCTGTCGCAGCGACTCCACCGCGCGCCGCTCGGCGTGGGCGCGGGCGAAGTTCTCGATCAGCAGCGCGGTGATCAACAGCGCCGTCGCCACCGCGGCCAGCACCATCGCGGTGAGCCAGCGACCGAGCGAAGCCCGCGAGCCGCGCGGCGGAATGAAACCATCGTGACCGCCGGCGGCGGTGGAGCCGCCCGGTCGTCCGGGCGTGGGAGGAGGCGGGAGCGCCTGGGAGTGATCGTGCATCGCGGAGTTGTATCGAGAGCGGCGACCGGCCGCAACGCGGGATAGTGCCACTGCACCAGCGGTGGGCGATGACGGAACCTGCGGAGGCACCGTCACGGGGCAGGCTTTGCAGGCGCACCAAAACCGGTCAAGCTCGGGCCCGTGCCGGCCCCGCCAGCGCGCCGGGCTGGGCACGGGCCTTGCAACCTGCCCCGCCGGGCCGCCGCCCGGAGGCGGTCCGTCCCTGGAGACCCCATGCATGCGCTGACTTTGCCGGCCGCCGGCCATTACGACGAGATGCTGCTGCAAAGCGGCGCGATCCGGCCCAGCTACCAGGCCTTCGCGGACTGGCTGCACGCACAGACGCCGGAGGCGCTCGCGAAGAAGCGGGCCGAGGCCGACCTGCTGTTCCACAAGGTGGGCATCACCTTCGCCGTCTACGGCGACGAGGCCGGCGCGGAGCGCCTCATCCCCTTCGACACCGTCCCCCGGATCGTCCCGGCCGACGAATGGCGGATGCTCGAACGCGGCCTGCGCCAGCGCGTCACCGCGCTCAACCGCTTCCTGTGGGACATCTATCACGAGCATGAGATCGTGAAGGCCGGCCTGATCCCGGCCGAGCAGGTCTTCGCGAATGCGCAGTATCAGCCGGCGATGCAGGGGCTGGACCTGCCGCTGGGCGTCTACGCCCACATCACCGGCGTCGACCTGATCCGGCATGCCGACGGCGGCTATTACGTGCTCGAGGACAACCTGCGCGTCCCCTCCGGCGTCAGCTACATGCTGGAGAACCGCAAGATGATGATGCGGCTCTTCCCCGAGCTGTTCGCCAAGTACGCGATCGCGCCGGTCGCCCACTATCCGGCGCTGCTGCTCAACACGCTGCGCCAGGCCAGCCCGGCGGACAACCCGACCGTCGTCGTGCTGACGCCGGGACCGTTCAACTCGGCCTACTTCGAGCATGCCTTCCTCGCGCAGCAGATGGGCGTCGAGCTGGTCGAGGGCCAGGACCTGTTCGTCAAGGACGGCTTCGTGTTCATGCGCACCACCGTCGGCCCCAAGCGCGTGGACGTGATCTATCGCCGCATCGACGACGCCTTCCTCGACCCGCTGGCCTTCCGCGCCGATTCGATGCTGGGCGTGCCGGGGCTGCTGTCGGTCTACAAGCAGGGCCACGTGGTGCTGGCCAATGCGATCGGCACCGGCGTCGCGGACGACAAGTCCATCTACCCCTACGTGCCGGACATGATCCGGTTCTACCTCGGCGAGGAGCCCATCCTGCACAACGTGCCGACCTGGCAATGCCGCAAGCCCGAGGACCTCGACCATGTGCTGAACCACATGGCGGACCTGGTGGTGAAGGAGGTCCACGGCGCCGGCGGCTACGGGATGCTGGTCGGGCCGGCGTCGACGGCGGCCGAGGTCGCCGACTTCAAGGAGCGGGTCACGGCCAACCCGGCCAACTACATCGCGCAGCCGACGCTGTGCCTGTCGAGCTGCCCGACCTTCGTCGAGCGCGGCATCGCGCCCCGCCACATCGACCTGCGGCCCTTCGTGCTCTCGGGCCGCGAGGTCAACATGGTGGCCGGCGGCCTGACGCGCGTCGCGCTGAAGGCCGGCTCGCTGGTCGTCAATTCGTCGCAGGGCGGCGGGACGAAAGACACCTGGATCCTGGAGAGAACATGATGCGCGCACGCCCACTTCCTTCGCTGGCCGTCGACGCGGCGCCCGCCTCCCTTGGGAACGGCCCGGCAGGAGGCTCGACATGCTGAGCCGCACCGCCGCCCAGCTCTACTGGATGAGCCGCTACCTGGAGCGCGCCGAGAACCTCGTGCGGATGCTCGACGTGACGCATTCGCTGTCGCTGCTGCCGCAGTCGCGCGGCGCCGCGACGGAGCTGGCCGCGCCGCTCGCGGTGACCGGCACGCTGGAGGCCTACCAGGCGCGCCATCCCGGCCTGAGCGCCGAGCAGCTGTTCCGCTTCATGGGGCTGGACCTGGACAACCCGGCCTCGGTGCTGTCCTGCATCCGCCAGGCGCGCGAGAACGCGCATGCGGTGCGCGGCCAGATCACCGCCGAGATGTGGGAAGCCATCAACACCAGCTGGCTGGAGGCGCGAGGACTCGCGCGCAAGGGCTTCGCCGAGCCGTCGTCCTTCTTCGACTGGGTGAAGGAACGCTCGCACCTCTTCCGCGGCGCCACCTACGGCACGCTGCAGCGCAACGACGCCTACTGCTTCATCCGGCTCGGCACCTTCGTCGAGCGCGCCGACAACACCGCGCGCTTGCTGGACGTGAAGTCCCAGCTGATCGCGCCGGCGGTGGACACGCTGGCGCCGGTCGACGCGCCCAGCGAGAGCGCGCCCGACTTCTACGCGTGGAACGCGCTGCTGCGCTCGCTCTCGGCCTTCGAGGCGTATCACGCGGCCTACCGCGACAGCCTCAACGGCCGCCGCGTGACGGAGCTGCTGATCCTGCGCCCGGACGTGCCGCGCTCGCTGCGCGCCTGCTGTGACGAGATCCGTGCCATCCTGCCGCAGATCGAGGCGCGCGGCGGCGCCGAGGACGCCGGCCGCACCGCCAAGCAGAGCGCCGGCCGGCTCGCGCTGCGCCTGGAGTACGGTGCGGTGGACGAGATCCTCGAGCAAGGGCTGCATCCGTGGCTGACAGGCTTCCTGGAAGACTCGGCCCGCCTGAGCCTGGACATCCAGCAGGCCTACTTCGAAGCGCAATGACCTCGGCGCCGACCGCGTCGTTCCGACGCGGCGGACGCCACCCGGAGACAAGGCATGCACCTGCACATCTCGCACGAGACGGTCTACGACTACGACGCGCCGGTGGCGCGCAGCACGCAGTACCTGCGCCTCACGCCGCGCGCGGGCCGTGGCCTGCGCGTGCTGCACTGGCATCTGGAACTGCCGGCACCGGCAAGCGCCTGCAAGGACGCGTTCGGCAACACCATGCATGTGTTGAGCCTGGACGGTCCGCGGCGCGACATCGTCCTGCGCGCGGTCGGCGAGGTCGACACCAGCGATGCGCCCCCCACGCCCGATCCCGAGGATGAGCTGCCCGCGCCGCTGTTCCTGCGCGACAGCCCGCTGACGCGCGCGGACGAGCCGCTGCGGCAGTTCGCCGCGAGCTTCGCCGACGCCGCGACCGCCGATGCCCACGGCGCGCTGCTGGCGCTGATGGCGGCGCTGGGCGAGCGCATGCCCTACGTGCGGGGCTACACCGACGCGGCCACGCCGGCGGCGCAGGCCTTCGCCACCGGTCACGGCGTCTGCCAGGACCACGCTCAGGTCTTCGTCTGCTGCGCGCGGCTGCTGGGGCTGCCGGCGCGATATGTGTCGGGCTACCTGGCCACCGACTTCGAGCACGTCGCCAGCCATGCCTGGGCCGAGGTGCGGCTGCCCGACGCCACAACGACGGCGACGGCGGCGACGGACGGTCGTGACGCATCGCACGGCATGGCGGGCGGCTGGCTGGGTTACGACATCAGCAACCAGTGCCTGGCCGATGGTCGCTACGTGAAGCTGGCGATCGGCGCGGACTATCTGGACGCCTGTCCCGTGCGCGGCGTACGAACAGGCGGCGGGCTCGAAACCATGCGGGCCGAAGTGCTCGTGAAGCCCGGCACGGCCGATCAGCAATGACGAAGGGCGCCTCGCCCACAAGCGCGGATTGATCGGCTACGCTCGCGTCCCATGACTTACTGTGTTGCCATGCGGCTGCGTGCCGGCCTGCTGTTCGCGTCGGATTCCCGCACCAACGCGGGCGTGGATCACATCGCCACCTTCCGCAAGATGAATGTGTTCGAGCAGCCTGGCGAACGCCTGATCACGCTGCTCAACGCCGGCAACCTGGCGACGACGCAGAGCGTGGTGAGCCTGCTGCGCCAGCGCGCGGTCGGCCAGGGCGCGCACCTGATGAACCTGACCTCGATGTACGACGTCGCGGAGCTGGTGGGCAAGACCCTCAAGGAAGTGGTCGCGCGCGACAGCGATGGTCCCGGCCAGCTCAACCAGGGCGTGGACTTCGGCGCCAACTTCATCGTTGGCGGCCAGATCCGGGGCGAGGCGCCGCGGATTTTCCATGTCTATCCGCAGGGCAACTTCATCGAGGCCACGGAAGACACGCCCTACCTGCAGATCGGCGAATCCAAGTACGGCAAGCCCATCATCGACCGCGTGATCGATTTCGACAGCTCGCTGGCCGAGGCCACCAAGTGCGCGCTGATCTCGTTCGACTCGACGATCCGCAGCAATTTGTCGGTGGGCCTGCCGATCGACATGCTGCTCTACAAGACCGACAGCTTCGCGCCCGCGCAGCCCCACCGCATCACGCGGGAGGATCCCTACTTCATGAAGGTGAGCCAGGGCTGGGGCGGCGGCCTCAAGCGCGTCTTCGAGCAGTTGCCGGACGAGGACTGGTTCGCGTGAGCGAGCCCGGCTGACGCTCAGCGCTTGCAGTCGCAGACGTCGCTGCCGTTGTCGAAGACGACGCGCCAACGGCCATCGGGATCGAGTCGCCAGGTCGATGCGAAGCGCGCGACCAGCTTGCCCTTCGCATGCACCGGTCCGGTCGAATAGGCGAGCGTGCCGTCCGGCAGCGCCTCGACGAGATCGGGCGCCCATGAGAACGGCGCCTCGGCGCCATCGAAGAAGCGCTTCCATTCCGCGAGCACGGCTGCCCGGCCGCGCAGCGGCTTGCTGCCGTTGATGAAGATCGCGTCCTCCGCGACGAATTCGGCGAATGCCTTGAAGTCGCGTTTGGCCATGGTCGCGGCGAAGGCGATCTCGGCCTCGCGCACCGCGGACGCGCCACTCGGCGCCACCGCCTGCGCCTGCAACGGCGCCATGAACGAAACCGCCAGCATGCCGGCGGTCAATGCCAAGGGGGATCGAAGGATCGAGCGGCGGTCGGGCATGGCGAGGCTCCTGGTGACGTAGGCCGAGGAGTCTAGGCCGCGCGCGCCCTCATGCCGATGGACACGCCCCTTTCGACGGCCCCCTCCCGAGCGACTCACTCATCCAGCGACTTCAGGAACTGCCTCAGCTCCGGCGTCCTCGGCGCGCCGAAGATCTCGGCCGGAGGTCCGATCTCGTGCACGCGGCCCTGGTGCATGAAGATCACCCGGTCCGCCACCTTGCGCG
Organism: Mitsuaria sp. TWR114; assembly: GCF_007997345.1. Taxonomy (NCBI): domain Bacteria; kingdom Pseudomonadati; phylum Pseudomonadota; class Betaproteobacteria; order Burkholderiales; family Sphaerotilaceae; genus Roseateles; species Mitsuaria sp. TWR114. The sequence continues at coordinate 2,859 of NZ_VOSR01000508.1, read as the reverse complement.
CGAAGCTCATCTCGTGCGTGACCATCAGCAGGGTCATGCCCTCCTCGGCCAGCGACTCCACCACCCGCAGCACCTCGCCCACCAGCTCGGGGTCCAGCGCCGAGGTGATCTCATCGCACAGCAGCACCTGCGGCTCCATCGCCAGCGCCCGCGCGATCGCCACGCGCTGCTGCTGACCGCCGGACAGCTGGTCCGGCATCGCGTCGAACTTCTCCGCCAGCCCCACCCGCGCCAGCAGCGTCCGCGCCTGCTCGGCGGCGTCCTGGTCGGAGCGCTTCTTCACCAGCGTCGGCGCCAGCATCACGTTGCGCCCCACGCTCAGGTGCGGGAACAGGTTGAAGCCCTGGAAGATCATGCCCACCTGCTGCCGCAGCGCGCGCATCGCCATCGCGCTGTCGTGCAGCAGCGGCTTGTCGGCCACGCGCAGGGAGCCGTCCTGGAACTGCTCCAGGCCGTTGATGCAACGCAGCAGCGTGCTCTTGCCCGAGCCGCTCTTGCCGATCAGCGCGATCACCTCGCCGCGCATCACGTCCAGGTCGATGCCCTTGAGCACCTCGTTGGTCCCGTAGGACTTGCGCAGCGCGGTGATGCGCACGATGGGCACGCCCGGCACGGGCGCGGGCGACGCCTCGGCCGTCACGGTCTCAGGCAGCACGGCCATGTTGCTTCCTCTCCAGATGTTGGGCAGCCAGGCTCACGGGGAAGCACAGCGCGAAATAGAACAGCGCCACGCAGCCGAAGACCAGGAAGGGCTTGAAGCTCGCGTTGGCGATCATCCCGCCCGCCTTGGTCAGCTCCACGAAGCCGATCACCGAGGCCAGCGCGGTCCCCTTGATCACCTGCACCAGGAACCCGACCGTCGGCGCGATCGCCAGGCGCGCGGCCTGCGGCAGGATCACGTGCCGCAGCTGCTCGCCGAAGCTCATCGCGAGGCTGCGCGCGGCCTCCCACTGGCCGCGCGGCACGGCCTCGACGCAGCCGCGCCAGATCTCGACCAGGTAGGCGCTCGTGTAGAGCGTCAGCGCCAGCGACGCCGCCGTCCACGCCGACACCTCGATGCCCAGCAGCGCCAGCCCGAAGTAGGCGAGGAACAGCTGCATCAGCAGCGGCGTGCCCTGGAACAGCGCGACGTACGCGCCGATCAGGCGCTGCGTCCTGCGGCCCAGGCCGATGCGCAGGCACAGCAGGGTGCCGCCGACCAGGCCACCGCCGATGAAGGCGATCAGCGACAGCGCCACCGTCCAGCGCAGCGCGAGCGCCAGGTTGCGCAGGATGTCCCAGAGGGTGAACTCGATCATGGACGGCTCCCCGTGCCGGTGCCGGCCAGGCGTCGCCACAACGCCGGCCGTGTCGGCGCCGGTGCGCCGCCGAAGAACCACCGAGGCCCGGCCCAGAGCAGCAGGCGCCGCACCAGCACGGACAGCGCCAGGTAGATCAGCGTCGCGACGATGAAGGCCTCGAACGCGCGGAAGTTGCGGCTCTGGATCAGGTTGGCGGCGTAGCTGAGCTCCTCGGTGGAGATCTGCCCGCACACCGCCGAGCCCAGCATCACGATCACGATCTGGCTCGTCATCGCCGGCCACACCCGCTTGAACGCCGGCGGCAGGATCACCCGCGTGAAGACCTGCGTCGGCCCGAGCGCCAGGCTCTGCGCCGCTTCCCACTGGCCCTTGGGCGCGGCCTGGATGCCGGCGCGCAGGATCTCGGTGCCGTAGGCGCCCAGGTTCAGCGTCATCGCGATCAGCGAGGCGCTGGACGGCGACAGCTTCACCCCCAGCGACGGCAGGCCGAAGAACACGAAGAACAGCTGCACGATGAACGGCGTGTTGCGCAGCAGCTCGACATAGACGCCGACCAGGCGCCGCGCCCAGGCCGGGCCACAGGCGCGCGTCCAGGCGCCCAGCGTCGCGATCGCCAGGCCCAGCGGCACCGCGATCACGGTCAGGCCCACGGTCCACGCCAAGCCGCGCAGCAGCAGCGGCCATTCGGCGAGGACGGCGCCGAAGTCGAACTCGATCATGGGCGGCTCCCGGAGGGACCAGCGAATGGCGCGGTCGGTCTCACGTCAGGCACGGCGGCGATCCGCGTCCGCTCAGAGCGGCAGCTCGCCAGCGCCGCGGCCCAGCCACTTCTTGGACAGGGCCTCGAGTTCGCCCGCCTGCTTGGCCGCCGCGATGATCGCGTTGACCTTGGCCAGCAGCGCGTCCTCGCCCTTGGCGACGCCGATGAAGCAGGGGCTGTCCTTGAGCAGCAGCTTGTATTCGACATTCAGGCCGGGCTGGCGCTGCATCAGGTTGCCGGCGACGGCGGCGCTGGTGGCCAGCACCTGCGTCTGGCCGGCGGCGAATGCGGCGATGGTCGCGTTGTTGTCCTCGAAGCGCTTGAACTCCAGCGTCGACGGCGCGACCTTGGCCAGCTCCTGGTCCTCCATCGCGCCGCGCGTGACCGCGACGCTCTTGCCGGCGAGGTCGGCGAAGCTCTTGATCGCCAGGCTCTTGGGCGCGAAGACCGCCTGGTAGAAGGGCGCGTAGGCCGAGCTGAAGGCGATGACCTTCTCGCGCTCCGGGTTCTTGCCGAGCGTGGAGATGACCAGGTCGGCCTTCTTCGTCTGCAGGTAGGGAATGCGGTTGGCGCTGGTCACCGGCACCAGCTCGACCTTCACGCCGAGCTTGGCGGCGATCAGCTCGGCCATCGCGACGTCCAGGCCCTGCGGCTTCATGTCGGGACCGACGAAGCCGTAGGGCGGGTAGTCGGTCGGGATGGCGATCTTGATGGTCTTGGCCTTGGTGATCGTGTCCAGCGCGGTCTGCGCCTGGGCGCCCAGCGCGAGCAGGCCCAGGCCCGCGGCCAGCAGCAGGC
>NZ_VOSR01000507.1:0-6570 GCF_007997345.1 Mitsuaria sp. TWR114 | reverse complement strand
GAGGCCATCGTCAGCACCGGCCGCACGAAGCGCGTCAGGCCCAGGCCGCTGGCGAACCAGATGGTCATCTCCGATTCCTTGTACATGCGCCCCAGCGACATGACGACGGCGACGAACAGCGACAGGCTCAGCATCACCGGCAGCTGGGCCAGGGCCAGGTAGCCCAGCGACAGCAGCACATGCTGCGGTGCCACCGTGCCCTTGGCCGCCATGCCGAGGGAGCGCACCAGCAGCATCGTCACGACGATGGTCAGGATGACCACGAAGGCCAATCCGAAACTGCGGGCGAGTTCTTTGCGTACTGATGAATCGAATAACATCCGGGCACTTTATCTACTTCTCGGTATTATGGACTTTCGCTCTCAGCTCGCGTCCCTCGACGCCCTGTCGTCGCACGGCGCCGACGCCCTGGTGCTGATCGTCGCCGGCGACAGCCTGCCGGCGTCGCTCGACAAGACCGTCTCCGCCCTGGTCAAGGACGCCATCAAGCTCGGCGACTTCGAGCTGAAGGCGGGTCAGGTCTTGTCCCTGGTCCGTCCCGCCGGCCTGAAGGCCCCGCGCCTGATCGTGGCCGCCAGTGGTTCGACGCTCAAGGCGGCGCGTTCCGCGCTGACCGCGGCGCTGGGCCAGCTCAAGGGCAAGGGCGCGACCGGCGCCTCGGTGGCCTATGCCGGCTTCGGCGCCGAGCTGACCGAGTCCCTGGCCGAGCAGACCGTGCTGGCCGCTCAGGACGCCGTCTATGTCTACCGCGAAACCAAGCCCAGCGCGCCCGCCGCGTCCAAGCTGACGAAGATCGCCCTGCTGCACGGCAAGGACGAGGCCAAGGCGGTCAAGGCCGGCCTGACGCGCGGCCAGGCCATCGGCGCCGGCATCGCGGTGGCGCGTGAATGCGCCAACCTGCCGCCCAACGTCGCCACGCCGGCCTACCTGGCGGACCAGACCAAGGCGCTGGCCAAGAGCCACGGCATCAAGGTCGAGGTGCTGGACCAGAAGGGCATCGAGAAGCTGGGCATGGGCTCCTTCCTGTCGGTGGCCAAGGGCTCCGACGTGCCGCCGCGCTTCATCGTTGCCAAGTACGAAGGCGCCGCCAGAACGCAGGCGCCCATCGTGCTGGTGGGCAAGGGCATCACCTTCGATTCGGGCGGCATCTCGCTCAAGCCGGGCGCCGGCATGGACGAGATGAAGTTCGACATGGGCGGCGCCGCCTCCGTGCTGGGCACGCTGCGCGCGGTGGCCGAGCTCAAGCCCAAGATCAACCTGGTCGTGCTGATCGCCGCCTGCGAGAACATGCCCAGCGGCCGCGCGGTGAAGCCGGGCGACGTGGTGACCTCGATGTCGGGCCAGACCATCGAGATCCTGAACACCGACGCCGAAGGCCGCCTGATCCTGTGCGACGCGCTGACCTATGCCGAGCGCTTCAAGCCCGCGGCCGTGGTCGACGTCGCGACGCTGACCGGCGCCTGCGTGATCGCGCTGGGCGGCGTGCGCTCCGGCATGTACGCGAGCGACGACGAACTGGCGGCCGCGCTGTCGGCCGCCGGCGAGACGGCGCTGGACCCGTGCTGGCGCCTGCCGCTGGACGACGACTACGCCGACGGCCTGAAGACCAACTTCGCCGACGTCGCCAACGTCGCCGGCCGCGAGGGCGGTTCCATCACCGCGGCCAAGTTCCTGCAGCGCTTCGCCTCGAAGTACCGCTGGGGCCACCTGGACATCGCCGGCACCGCCTGGAAGGGCGGCGGCGCCAAGGGCGCCACCGGTCGTCCGGTCGGTCTGCTGACGCACTTCGTGCTGTCGCAGGTCCGCTGAGCGCGCTGCGTTCCTCGGAAGCTGAACAGGGAAGGGCGGGTCCGGTGACGGAGGTCAACTTCTATACCGGCGTGCCCGACCGACAGGTCTACGCCTGCCGCCTGCTGCGCAAGACGCAGGCGGCGGGGCTGACCGTCGGGGTCTGGGGACCGATGCGGCTGCTCGAGCGACTCGACCAGACGCTCTGGACCTTCGATCCCGGCGAGTTCCTGCCCCACCTGCTGCTGCGCGGCGACACGCCGGAACTGCTGCGCGAGCGCACCCCCATCCTGCTCTCGGACCAGCTCGACGCGCTGGCCACATGCCGGGTGCTGCTGAATTTCGAGCCAGGCGTGCCGCCGGGGCTCGAGCGCTTCGAGCGCGTGCTGGAGCTGGTCTCCACCGATGCCGAACAGGTCGCCGCGGGACGCGCGCGATTCAAGGCCTACAAGGCCCTCGGCCTGACGCTGAATCATCACGTGATGTCGGCTTGAACGCCGGCGTCGATCACCACGAACGTTCACCGCGACCGATCGCGCCGCGGTGGTGCCGCCGCGCGCGGGCGTGGTGCCGTGACGCCCATGGACAGGGCGCTGGCGGGGCTTGTCGGGCGTCGAGTGGGCGGAAATCCGCACTCTTCGCGCAGGGGCTGTGTGCGCCTTCGCACTCCTGTGAAAACCATCCGGGTTTGCCCCGGTGACAGGGGCGCGACAACGCCTGCGCCGTGACCGCGTTCACAGCATTTTCACTATGGAAACGGCTCCGCCTTTCGGGGTATGGTCGCTCGCGTTGAGAACTCAACGTCATTCCACATATCCCGAGTCGGAGGTTCCTAGATGCAATCCAAGCTGAATGTGATCGTGGGCGCAATCGCCATTGCCGCGAGCGGCGCCGCGATGGCGCAGGATGCGGTGGTCAAGATCGGCCACGTGGGTCCGACCAGCGGCGCGATCGCGCACCTGGGCAAGGACAACGAACTGGGCGCCAAGATGGCCATCGACGAGCTGAACGCCAAGGGCGTGACGATCGGCGGCAAGAAGGTCAAGTTCGAACTGCTGGCCGAAGACGACGCCGGCGATCCCAAGCAAGGCACCGCCGCCGCCCAGAAGCTGGTGGACTCCAAGGTCAACGGCGTGGTCGGCCACCTGAACTCGGGCACGACCATCCCCGCGTCCAAGATCTACAGCGACGCCGGCATCCCGCAGATCTCGCCGTCGGCGACCAACCCCAAGTACACCCGCAACGGCTACAAGACCGCGTTCCGCGTCGTGGCTGACGACGTGCACCTGGGCGGCACGCTGGGCAAGTACGCGGTGACCACGCTCAAGGGCAAGTCCATCGCCGTCATCGACGACCGCACCGCCTACGGCCAGGGCGTCGCCGACGAATTCGAGAAGGGCGTCAAGGCCGCCGGCGGCAAGGTCGTCGGCCGCGAATTCACCAACGACAAGGCCACGGACTTCACCGCCATCCTGACCTCCCTGAAGGGCAAGAAGCCCGACGTCGTCTTCTTCGGCGGCATGGACGCCGTGGCCGGCCCGATGCTGCGCCAGATGAAGCAGCTGGGCATCGAAGCCAAGTTCATGGGCGGCGACGGCATCTGCACGGCCGAACTGCCCAAGCTGTCCGCCGGCACCATCAGCGACAGCCAGGTCGTCTGCGCGGAAGCGGGCGGCGTGGAAGGCGAATCGAAGAAGTCGCTGGACGCCTTCAAGACCAAGTTCAAGGACAAGTACAAGGTCGACGTCCAGATCTACGCTCCGTACGTCTATGACGCGGTCAACGTGATGGTCGACGCCATGGTCAAGGCCAAGTCCGCCGACCCCAAGGTCTACCTGCCCGTGCTGGCCAAGACCTCGGACTACAAGGGCGTGACCGGCACGATCGCCTTCGACGCCAAGGGCGACATCAAGAACGGCGCGCTGACCCTGTACACCTACAAGGGTGGCAACCGCGAGCAGATCGCCGTGGTGCGCTGATCCTCCAAGCGCTGCAAGGTTGAAGGACGCCCACTTCGGTGGGCGTTTTTTTTGTCCGTGGCCATGCGACATGGCGCTGTCCCCTGATCGAGGGATCACCCCCTCACTCGCGTGCATTCCCGCACGAGAGCCCCCCAAAGCATTCAGTCAGGGGGTTTGCGCCTCCGAGGCGCTACCGACAATGGCCTCCGTCAGCGTGCCGAGGGATCGATTCGGGGATCCGGCGGCGGTCGACGGGAGACGGGTTCAACCGGGTCGGATTGCAAGGCGGACGCCCCTGCAAACAGGGGGCTTTCAAGCCTGGGGGGCGCAGGCATGATGCCCCCCGCAGCGAACAGGGTCCTCCTCTGGAGGAGGCGTTCGCGACGAGCGGTCCAGAGAGGTTCACCCGGGTCGGCGACAGCGTCCCAAGAGGATGCCGTGACCAGCTTTGGGGACGGGCATGATTCGAATTTTTAACCACTACCTCCATCGTCGTACCCTGATCCAGGTGCTGTTCGACCTGGGCCTGATCGTCGCGGCGGTGTTCGCGGTCGCGCTGAGCCACGGCAGCGGCGAGCACATGATGAGCTTCGCGGCGTCCTATGGCCTGTCACTGGCCGGCGGCATGTTCGTCATCAACTCCGCGTCCGGCCTCTACTCCCAATCCCACAAGCGCTCGCTGACGCAGTCCTGCGCCCGCGCGCTGTTCGCGCTGCTGATCGGCCTGCCGCTGGCCTACGGCCTGTTCAGCCTGATCCCCGCCACCGTCTCCCACCGCGACCTGCTGACCACGACCGCCATGCTGGCCGTCGCGCTGGTGATGGTGCACCGCGTCTACGCGGCGCATTCCGGCGTGCAGGGCGCGGGCCGGACCAAGATCCTGATCTTCGGCAGCGGCCACGCCGCGCTGGCCGTCAGCGAGAGCCTGCGCGCCGCCGATCCGCATGCCCAGATCGTCGGTTTCCTGCCGGGCCCCAACGAGATCGATCCGCAGGTGCCCGCCCACCAGCTGCTGGCCGCCGGCGAGACCCTGACCGACGCCGCGATGCGCCTGGGCGTGGACGAGATCGTCGTGGCGCTGTCCGAGCGCCGCGGCGGCTCCATGCCGCTGCGCCAGCTGCTGGACTGCAAGCTCTACGGCATCCGCGTCGTGGACCTGGCCACCTACTTCGAGAAGACGCTGGCGCAGATCAAGATCAGCCACGTCCACGCCGGCTGGCTGATCTTCGGCGACGGCTTCAACCAGGGCGTGCTGCGCAGCGCCGTCAAGCGCGCCTTCGACCTGGTGTCCTCGCTGGTGCTGCTGGTGGCGACCGCGCCGATCATGGCGGTCACCGCGCTGCTCATCAAGCTGGAATCGCCCGGCAGCATCTTCTACACGCAGGAACGTGTGGGCCTGAACGGCGCCACCTTCAAGGTGATCAAGTTCCGCAGCATGCGCAACGACGCCGAGAAGGACGGCCGCCCCCAGTGGGCGACCAAGAACGATGCCCGCGTGACCCGCGTCGGCAACTTCATCCGCAAGGTCCGCATCGACGAACTGCCGCAGCTGATCAACGTGCTGCGCGGCCAGATGAGCATGGTGGGCCCGCGTCCCGAGCGGCCCTTCTTCGTCGACGAGCTGGTCGCGCAGATCCCATACTACGCGGTGCGCCACAGCGTGAAGCCGGGCGTGACCGGCTGGGCGCAGGTGCGCTACGAATACGGCTCCACCATCGAGGACTCGCTGGAGAAGCTCCAGTACGACCTGTACTACGTCAAGAACCACACGCTGTTCCTCGATCTGCTGATCATGCTGGAGACGGTGGCGGTGGTCCTGACGGGCCGGGGGGCGCGCTGAGCGCGACGGCGGAGCGACCCGCTCCCGGCGTCCCGTTCCCGCGCCCGCTTCGGAACGCGGCCCGCGCGCCGGGACCCTGATCCATGTGGGCAGACACCCTGAACCTCGGCACCGCGTCCGGGATCGTCGCGGTATTGGCGCACCTGGCCCTGGCGGTCGTGGTGCTGCCGCAGTTCGGCCAGCACCGGCGCCGCGCGCTGCGGCTCGAGGCCGCGCTGCTGCTCAGCGCCGTCTGGGCGGGGCTGGACGCGGCGGTCGAGCAGGGCTGGCTCGGGTCCCACCAGTGGCCCGCGCTGGTGCTGCTGCCCATTTGCGACGCGCTGCGCTACGGCGCGTGGTTCTCCTTCATCCTGGCGCTGATCGAATCGCGCGGTGACGACGGCCAGGCGCGCAGCGCCGGCGTCGCGCGGCCGCTGCAGTGGCTGGCCTGGGCCGGCGTGTCGGCGGCGGTCGCGCTGCCGCTGTGGCGCTACTGGGGCGACGCGCCGCTGGCCCAGATGCAGCGTCCGATGACGATGGCCTGGCTGGGTTTGGGCGTCTTCGGCCTGGTGCTGCTCGAGCAGATGCTGCGCAACATCCACAGCGACGCGCGCTGGAATGCCAAGCCGGTCTGCCTGGGCCTGGGCGCGGTCTTCGCGTTCGACGTGTTCGTGTTCTCGCAGGCCTCGCTCTTCCAGCAGTTCGACGCGACGCGCTGAGCGTGCGCGCCGCCGTGCACAGCCTGGCCGTGCCGCTGCTGTGGCTGGCCAGCCGGCGCCACAAGAAGTGGCTGGACAAGCTCCATGTCTCGCGCACCGCGGCCTTCCATTCGGCCACGCTGCTGATCGTGGGCGTCTACCTGCTGGGCGTCTCGGGCATCGGCTACTACGTGCGCTACACCGGCGGCGAGTGGGGCCGCGCGCTGCAGCAGGTGCTGCTCGCAGTGGGCGTGCTGGCGCTGCTGACGATGGGCCTGTCGGGCTCGCTGCGCGCCAAGCTGCG